>CALGOA010000028.1 GCA_937958015.1 uncultured Acidimicrobiales bacterium
CGGTGAGATCCGCCCGCTGCGCCCGGGCGACATCGCAGTTCTGGTGAAAGCCCATTCGATTGCGCCGGCGATCCAACGGAATCTGCGGTTGGGCGGGGTCCAGTCGGTCGTTGGCAAGGTCGGCTCGGTCATGAAGACCGAGGCCGCGTTGCAGTTGCTCACGCTGCTTCGAGCGGTCGCCTTTCCCGCATCGGAACGCCGGGTCCGGGCCGCGGCCGTCGGCTGGTTCATCGCTCAGGAATGGGATCGGCTGGAACAGGGCTACGAACGGAATGGGGAGCGCCGATCCGTTGTCGCTGACCTTCAGTCCACCTTCAGCGAGTGGAGCGACATCCTTCAGACCGAGGGACTGGCCGCATTCCTCGATCGGGTGTGGCAACACAACGATCTAGCTGCTCGATTGGTCCGCCAGGGCGAGGGGCAACGCAAACTCACCGACCTCAATCACATTCGCGAGATCCTCCAGTCCGACGGCGGACCAACTCAGATCAACCGGGTTGTCGAGCGGCTCGAGGTTCTGATGAGCCAGGAGGAAACCGAGGAAGGCGAAACCGAACTGTTCGCCCGACGGACCGACAGCGATGACGACGCGGTCCAGATCATGACCGTGCATGCCAGCAAAGGGCTCGAGTTCGGAGTCGTGTTCTCCGTTGGACTGCACAAGAAACCCGTCAACCGTGGACCATCGGCGGTTGATGATGCCAAGACCGGCCGGCGGGTTCGACTGGTCGGAAAGTCTGGATGGAACGACGCCGATTTCGATGACCGCACCACTCAGGAATTGGATGGTGAACTGCAGCGGCTGATCTATGTGGCCCTGACCCGGTCTCGGCACCTCGGCGTCATCACGCTGGGCTCAAAGGGTGCTCACACCCCGCTCACCGGGTTGTTCACCACCGAGAAGTTGAAGAACGCATCCGAGGTGGTTCAGCTATTGGAACCCCGGGTACGGGCAAGTTCTGAGGCGTTCCGCACGGTCGTCATCGATCCCGGCGCCCCGTTGGGTCGCTGGGAACGACCCGACGACGGCCCGTCTCGAACGCTGGCCACCGCCGAGATCGATCGAACCTTCGACCGCGAGCCGCGCCGATGGTCGTTCACCCGGGTCAGTGGGTACCGGGTCCGGCCCGACGACCACACCGAGGCTGGCTCTGCGGCGTCGCTCGGTGTCGGTGCGCCTGAATCCGGCGTCACCGACGAGGCGACACCCGATGGACTGACCGTCGACGACTCAGACGCGACCGGATCCGACCTGCCGCTCGGCAATATCACCGGCGGCGCCGCATTCGGCACGCTGGTTCACGATGTTCTCGAACAGGTTGACTTCGCGGCATCGGATCTTCGGACCGAGGTGGCCGAACACGTTGGTACCGCTGTGCGCTGGTCGAACTGGCAGCTCGACACCGACGAACTAGTCGATGGTTTGCTGGCCGCTATCGACACGCCGCTGGGACCGTTGTTCGAGCACCGTTCTATGCGCACGTTTGGACCCGACGACGTACTCGACGAGATGAACTTCGAACTGCCACTGGCGCCCGCCTGTTCACCAGAGGCCCGGCCGACCGGAGCCGACGTCGGGGCCTTGATTCGCCGCCACATGAACGCCGACGATCCCTTGGCCGGCTGGGCCGATGGCCTTGCTTCGGGTGAGATCGACGTTCGGTTGGCCGGCCATCTGACCGGTGCCATCGATGGGATCTTTCGGGTCACCGATCCTGCCGGGCACGATCGGTTCGTGGTCGTGGACTACAAGACCAACCGACTGGGTACCTACGGCGAGCCGCTCCTCGCCGCATCGTATGATTCGGCCGGAATGGTCGAAGGCATGGTGCATCACGACTATCCGCTGCAGGCTCTGCTGTATTCGGTCGCACTGCACCGTTACCTGCGATGGCGGATGGCGGATCGATATGACCCCAAGCGTCACCTGGGCGGCGCCGCCTATCTGTTCGTACGGGGCATGGTTGGCCCCAACACCCCGACCAGCGGTGGCTCACCGCAGGGGGTCTTCTCTTGGGCCATCCCGCCGCGTATGGTCACCGAGCTGAGCGATCTTCTTCACCACGGAGTCGAACGGGCGGTGTTGGGATGAGCAGATTCCACATCACTCCGCCCGCTCCACCGGAACTTGACTGGATGCAGGAATTCATTGACGCCGGGCTTCTGCGATCGGTCGACATCGCGTTTGCGCAGTTGGTCGATGAACTCCTCGACGAGTCGCTGAGCCGGGGCCGACGTCGGATGGTGGTCCTGGGCGCCGCATTGGCTTCGAGAGCTCCCCAACGAGGGCATGTCGGTGTAGACCTCGCCACGATCGCAACGAGCGCCAGTATCGATTCGCCTCGTTCGGCTGACGGAGACCAACGCCCGGCGATAGATCAGCTTCCGTGGCCCGACCCGAAGAAGTGGAAGAACGCATTTACCAAGATGCTAAAGGCCCATCAGTTGACCGGCGTCGTCAGGACCGGGCAGCCACTCCTGCCGAACGCTCCTCGCAGCCTGATGGTGTTTCACAACGGCCTGCTCTACACCGATCGGCTCTTCTCCTACGAGGAGACCGTTCATCGGGCGCTCAAGGGCCTGGCGTCAAACACTCGATCCACCGGCGACCTCCTCACGGCCGGGATCGAAGGAAGCCTCGACACGTTGTTCCCCCACGGTGGCGCCCAGGCCAACGCGGCCCGCCATGCCCTGACCCATCGCCTCTCGGTTATTGCGGGCGGTCCTGGCACCGGCAAGACGTACACGATCACGCGGATTCTCGCCGCCCTGACGTCGATCGAATCTCCGAAGATCGGTCTGGCGGCCCCAACCGGCAAGGCCGCTGGCCGGATGAAGGAGGCCATCGCAGCCGCGAGTCAGGAACTGGGTGCGGAAGTCGCTGGCCGCCTTGGCGATATTCAAGCATCGACGATCCATCGCATGCTTGGTTTCCGGGACGGGATTCGTTTCGCTCATGACCAGGCGAACCCGTTGCCCTTCGACGTCGTCGTGATCGATGAGGTTTCGATGGTGTCGTTGCCGCTGATGGGTCGACTGCTCGCTGCGATCGGCCCCTCGACCCGGCTGATTCTGGTCGGCGACCCGTACCAGTTGGCCAGTGTGGAGGCCGGGGCCGTTCTTGGCGACATCACCTCGAGCGGAGCGTTCGCGGCGTCGACCGTCGTGACACTCACCGACTCCCGGCGGTTCGATGACAGCTCCGGGGTCGGGCGGCTCACCCGTGCGATCCACCGCGGCGATGACGACGAGGTCATGGCCATCCTCGATGATCCTTCGATTTCCGACGTTCGCCGAGTGGACCCCAGCGACGCAGATGGGGTGGCCGAACTGGTCATTACCAAGGGCTGTGATGCGTTGGAGCGAGCCCAGGCCAACGATGCCTCCGGAGCACTGGAGCTGGGTGGAGCCACCAAGGTGTTGTGCGCCACCCGACGGGGCCAAAACGGTCTGGACCAATGGCAGAAACGGATCGAGATCGGCGTACGGAGTCGGGTGAACCATCGCGATTTCCGTGGAAGCTGGTATGTGGGGCGCCCGCTCATCGTCACCGCCAACGATTACCTGCTGGGTCTGTTCAACGGAGACACCGGTGTGGTGGTTCGAAGCCCCAGCGGGGCTCGAGTCGTCGAGTTCCCCGATTCGGACAACACCGAGCAACTGAACACGGCTCAGTTGGGCGACTTCGAGACCTGGTGGGCGATGACGATCCATAAGAGCCAGGGGTCGGAGTTCCCTCACGCCGTGGTGTGTCTGCCCGAAGCGGGCTCGCCGATCCTCACCCGGGAGTTGCTCTACACCGGCGTGAGTCGGGCCCGGACCGAGGTCACCGTGGTCGCCGACGAGGTCGCAATCCGGGCTGCGGTGACCACACCGATTCGGCGGGCGTCGGGCCTTGCTCAGATGCTCGCCTGACCCCGGGCTCTCCTAGGATGCGATAGTGGCTGAATTCCCCGACGGTTATCCCACCGAATGGGAGACCGATGCCCTGCTACGGGATGGCGCCACGGTGCGCGTTCGCCCAATACGACCTGACGATGCGGATCGCATGCGTCGATTCCACAGTCGCCAGTCCCAGGAGAGCATCTACTTCCGGTACTTCCGTTATCGCCCCGAGCTCAGCGAGACCGAGGTCACCTACTTCACCACCATCGACTACGAGAAACGGATGGCGTTTATCGCCCTGATCGGTGACGAGATGGTGGCCGTCTCTCGATATGAGGGGGAAAGCGCCACCGATGGCGCCGCCGAGGTCGCGTTCTTCGTCGACGACGCCCACCACGGTCGCGGTCTCGCAACGCTCATGCTCGAATACCTGGCCGAACGAGCCCGGGAACGAGGCATAACCACCTTCACCGCGTCGGTCCTGTCAGAGAACTACCGGATGCTTGGCGTGTTCAAGAGCGCCGGCTTCGACGTATCGACCCGCTTCGAGGACGGCGCCATTGCGGTCACGTTGGGGATCGGCAATCCGGCGTCGGCCCAGGAGGCCATCGACGCGCGGGAACAGCAGGCTCGTTCCAAGGCGGTCGCCAAGTTCTTCCGACCCGAATCGGTTGCGGTGATCGGAGCCGGGCGCAACCCCGGATCGGTGGGTCACGAGCTGCTGCGATCGATCATCGCCGCCGACTTCAACGGCGCGGTCAGCGCGGTCAACCCCAACGCTGAAGAGCCGATCCTGGGGGTCGACACCAAACCCTCGATCGACCAGGTGGAGGGACCGGTCGATCTTGCCGTCATCGCCATCCCTGCCGACAAGGTTCTGACTGCGGTCCAGCGTTGTATCGACGCCGACGTGAAGGCTGTTCTGGTCGTGTCGGCCGGCTTCAGCGAGGAAGGCTCCGAGGGGCGAGAACGGCTGGCCGAACTGGTAGCGCTGGTTCGATCAGCTGGCATCCGGCTCGTCGGCCCACTGAGTTACGGGCTGGTCAACACCGATCCCGATGTTCGGCTCAGTGCGCACTTCCTCGACGTCCAGATACCAGCCGGCGATGTCGGGTTGCTGTCGCAATCGGGACCGCTCGGCGCCGCGATCCTCAACCAATTCGCCCAGTTCGACATGGGCGTCAGCACCTTCCTGTCCGCTGGGGTGCGCGCCGATGTGTCGGTATATGACGTGCTGGAGTACTGGTCGGGAGATGATGCGACCCGCACGGTGGCCCTCTACCTGGACAACTTCGGCAACCCGCGAAATATCGGCAAGATCGCTCGTCGTATCAGCCGGCTAAAACCCGTCATCGCAGTCGAGCCACCCGATCCGGACCTGGCGGCGCTGGCCCGGGCCGGAGGGTTCGTGCTTGTTGCCCAGGTCTCTGAACTCGTCGATCAGGTGCGTCTGATGAGCTCTCAACCGCTTCCGGCTGGCAATTCCGTGGTCATAGTTTCCAACGCCGGGTCGGTGGCCACACTGGCCCGAGGGGCGGCGATCAAGGCCGGTCTGAACGTTGTTGCCCCCGAAGAAGCGGTCGGCGCCGCGGCCGGGCCGGACGGCTCGGTGCTGGTGGACGACGCCGACACCCTGACCTTCACCCGCTCCGCCGACGCAAAGGCGTTCGAGACCGCCGTGGTGGCGGCCGCGGTGTCAGAGTCGGTCGACGCGGTGCTGTTGGCCCTGGTCCCAACCCCTGCGCTTCCCGTGAACCGGCTCAGTCAGATCGTCGCCGACGTGGACCGGGCCGTGGACAAGCCGGTGGTGGCGGTCAACCTTGTCGGTGAGGGCCGTCGCCTCCATCGACCCCCCACGTTCGCCTACCCCGAACAGGCCGCCGACGCTCTGGGCCGGATGGCGGCCTATGCCCGTTGGAAGCGGGTGCACGGCGAGCACGTCGACCTCGACTCACCCGACTGTTCGGCGCTGGAGGAGGCGGTCGACCTGCTGCTGGCCGCCGACGACTCGGTTCGGCTGGAAACCTACGAACCTGCAGCGGGGCCGTTGCTTCGGGCCTTGGAGCTCCCGATCGAGCCAACCCTGCTGGTGACCGATGAGAAGTCGGCGGCCGACGCGGCCGAGACGCTCGGCTACCCCGTGGCACTGAAGGCGTCGTGGCGCAGCGATCGACAGGCCGGCGAAGCGGGCGGCACCGTGCTCGATATTCGACACAAGCAGCACCTGCGGCGGGCGTTCAAGCGAATGGGCGGGTCGTCCGAGCATCCGATGATCGTCCAATCGATGCAGGGCTCAGGCGCTCACGTGCGGCTCCATCTACGACAGGATCCTGGATCAGGCGCCCACCTCTTCCTCGGTATCGGCGGTCTGGGGCGCGTCGACCTGCCGGCGATCGCCCGACTGGTGCTGCCTGCCCATCCCGCCGATATCGAAGCGCTCCTGACCTCGGACGAGGTGTCGGTGCTGACCGGCAGCTACCCGAACGAGCAGTTGCGGTCGGTTATCGAACGTATGTCGGAGATAGCTGCCTGTGTGCCCGACATCGCCGCCATCGATCTGAACCCGGTGCTGGTCTCGGACCTCGGTGCCACCGCGGTCGAGGCCCGGGTGCACCTACGCCGTTGGCCGGTGCACCCACTCGCCGCAGTCCGCACCGTCTGACCCGGAGATTTCACGGCCATCTGGAATCTCGCCCAACTGTCGTCGTTCCAGCACATTCCGCCCAAAAAGCGTCACGCCAGCACAACAATTGTGCTGGCGCAACGATTTTTGCAGAGATTGTGTTGGCGGAACGCCGTCTGGTGGGGGCCTAACGGTCGCCGATGGGGACGTACTGGCGCTCGTCGGGGCCAACGTAGAGCTGGCGGGGCCGGCTGATGCGCTGGTCCTGTTCGAGCATTTCCTGCCAGTGGCTGAGCCAGCCGGGCATACGACCAATCGTGAACAACACGGTGAACATGTCGAGCGGGAAGTCCATCGCCTGATAGATCAGGCCGGTGTAGAAGTCGACATTCGGGTACAGGTTCCGGCTCTTGAAGTAGTCGTCGCTCAGGGCGATCTCTTCCAGCTTGAGGGCCATGTCGAGCAGGGGGCTCTTGCCGGTGACCTCGAAGACCTGATCGGCCTGTTCCTTCACGATCCGGGCCCGGGGGTCATAAGCCTTGTACACACGATGGCCGAAGCCCATCAGACGTTCTTCGCCGGCCTTGACCCGTTCGATGAACGGTTCGATGTTGTCGTAGGAGCCGATGTTGGTGAGCATGTGGATCACGGCTTCGTTCGCTCCACCGTGACGAGGGCCGTAGAGGGCCGAGGTCGCGGCCGCGGCGGCCGAATAGGGATCGGCATGGCTCGAACCGACGACCCGCATGGTTGTGGTGGAGCAGTTCTGCTCGTGATCGGCGTGCAGGATGAACAGGGTGTCGAGGGCCTTGGACAACACGGGATTGGGTTCGTAGTTGGGCTCGGCCACCCGCCACATCATCGACAGGAAGTTCTCGGCGTAGTTGAGGTTGTTGTCCGGGTAGACGAACGGCATGCCGACGCTGGCCCGATACGCCATGGCTGCCAGGGTGGGCACCTTAGAGATCAGGCGGTTGATCTGCTTGTAACGGCTTTCGGGATCGTGGATCTCCTTGGCCTCGGGATAGAAGGTGCTGAGCGCAGCAATGGCGCTGACCAGCATTCCCATGGGATGGGCGTCGTGATGGAACCCTTCCATGAAACGTTTGCGCATGTTCTCATGGATGAAGGTGTGATAGGTGATGTCGTGCACCCAGTCGGACTGCTGGTCTGCGGTGGGTAGTTCGCCGAACAGCAGGAGGTAACAGACCTCGAGGAAGTTGGAGTGTTCGGCGAGCTGCTCGATCGGGTAGCCGCGGTATCGAAGGATGCCGTTGGCGCCGTCGAGATCGGTGATGGAGCTGGAGGTGCTGGCGGTCGCTCCGAAACCGGGGTCGAAGAACCACACACCGGGAAGCAGCTTGGAGAACGCCTTGGCGTCGATTCCGCCGTCCTTGATTGGGATCTCGACAGATTCCCCGGTTCGGTTGTCGGTTACGGTCACGGACTCGCTCACGTGCAGCTCCTCGTTGGCTCTGATGCACACGGGAAGGCGGGCCACGGCGGCAGCACGTCGTTGTGCTGGAGTTGCTGTGCTGCGTGTGTGCAGTTTCTTGGACGATTTCTCTCGGTGTTGAATGTAGCCCGATGACCCGCCGAACCTCGAATGTTGTGGGTGCGGGACGCCCAAACGCAGAATTCGGCTTCCGGCGTTATCCCAGTGCCTCGATGACGGCTTCGGGTGCCTGGACCAGCTCGATCAACACCCCTTCGCCGCTGCGGGGGCTCATGTCGTTGCCCTTGGGGTGGAGGAAACAGACGTCGAACCCCGACGCCCCGGTGCGTATCCCGCCCGGTGTGAATCTCATCCCCTGAGCGGTGAGCCACTCGACGGCGGCCGGAAGGTCGTCGATCCACAAACCGATGTGGTTGAGCGGTGGTACGTGGACCTTCGGGGATCGCTCCGGGTCCAGCGGCTGCATCAGATCGATTTCGACCGCATAGGGCCCTTGCCCGAGCGACAGGACGTCCTCGTCGACGTTTTCTGCCTCGCTCACGTAGTCCTTCACCTTCTCGATGCCGAAGAGGCCGGTCCACAACTCGCTGAGTGGACCTTTGTCGAGGCCGCCGATGGCTACCTGCTGAATGCCGAGGACACGGAACGGTCTGCTGCTCACGATGACGTTTCTAGCCCAGACCGGCCCAGCGCCACCACTTGGCATCTTCGGTTCTCTACGATCGTTCTGTGATCGATTGGATCAAAGACAATCTGGCCCAGTACAGCCTGACCACCATCGCC
>CALGOA010000029.1 GCA_937958015.1 uncultured Acidimicrobiales bacterium
TTCCGTTCGGTCGATGGTGGGAACGAGTTCTGGCGCGGGGTGACGTCGTCGTTGTCGTTTGATGACACGTTGCGGAGTTCTGGTGATCACGTGTATTCGGTTCAGGCTCGGGGCGCTACTGGCGTCTGGAGCGGATCGACCATCTGCAGTCCGGTGCTCAATCCCGCCAACGGTGGCCCTGAGCCCGTCCTTGCGCCGGCATCGTGCGATGCTGCCAACGTGGCGGGGGAGGGAGTGCTCTCATGGGACGCTTCGGCCGATGCCGTTGACTACCGAATCTTCCGTTCGGTCGATGGCGGCAACACGTCCTGGCGGGGCCGTGTCACCGACACCAACTTCACCGACAGTCTGCGCAACGGGCTCAGCCATCAGTACTCGGTGCAGGCTCGTGGTGTGGACGGGGTCTGGTCCGACAGCACCGTGTGCGCCCCACCGATCGTCGGCTAGTCCGCTACTCGTTGACCAGGATGACCTTGCCGGTCGTCGTCCGGCCCTCGATCATTCGGTGGGCCTGAGCGGCGTCGGCCATCGGTACCCGGGCGCCGATCCTGACGTCGAGGCATCCCTCGGCGATCCACCTGAACACCTCACCGCTGCGTCGCAACAACTCCTCCCGCGTCTCGATGTAGTGGAAGAGAGACGGCCTCGTGAGGAACAACGAGGGGGCCAGTTCGAGCGGGGTTATTGGGTCGACCGGGCCCGAGGCGTTTCCGAACGTTGCCATCATTCCCCGCGACCGGATCAGTCGAAGGCTCTTTTCAAAGACGGTCTTTCCGACGCCGTCGTACACCACGTCGAGGCCTCGAACCCCAACGACCTTTTCGATCTCATCTGCGAAATCGACGTTGCGGTACAACACGACGTGGTCGGCACCGGCGCCTTCGGCCAGCACGGCCTTCTCCGGCGTTCCCACCGTGCTGAACACCGTCGCCCCGGCCATCTTGGCCATCTGAATAAGAAGTAGACCAACACCGCCGGCACCCGCGTGGATCAGGCACTTGTCGCCCGGTGACAGAGGGAAGGTATCCATGGCCAGGTAGTGAGCGGTCATTCCCTGCAGCATGACCGCGGCCGCCACCTCGGGGTCTACGCCGTCGGGAACCGGCACCACCTGGTCGGCTCGAAGTGCAACCCGTTCGGCGTAGGTTCCGGGTTGACTGGCCCAGGCCACGGTGTCGCCAATTGCGATGTCGGCCACATCGGATCCAACCGCAGTGACCTCACCCGCACCCTCCATGCCGGGCACGTAGGGGAGCGAGACGGGGTAGAGGCCGCTGCGTTGGTAGGTGTCGATGAAGTTCAAACCCGCCGCAGCCACTGCGACGATGATTTCGTCGGGGGCCGGAGTTGGATCGGGAACGTCGTCCCAGCCCAGGACCTCGGGTCCGCCGGTCTGGTTCATCTGGATCGCCTTCATTGGCAAAGGTTAATCGAGAGGGTCTCGACCAACCGAAACAACTAGTCGGAGTCGGTGACCATTGCTCGCACGTTGGCGGGAGCTTCCAAACCATCGTTCAGTCGAGTGTCGTCGACCGGTTGCCCGATCGCCATATGCATCGGGAGGACCCCCGCCCAGATGTCGAGTTCGTAGTCCTCGTCGTCATCGACAGGATCCCCGCTGCGAACCTTGGCCGACGCCTGGTCAAGCGACAGGCGGAAAACCGACGTCCCCTGGATCTCTTTGCGGGTGTTCGGCCGCAGGTCGGCCTGTCGTCCGGGCACCAGCCGTTCGACGAACATCTCCAACGCTTCCTCCTTTTCTGCTGGTTCGGTCACCTCTTCGGGCACGCCGACCACAACGAGGGAGCGATAGTTCATGCTGTGGTGGAACGCGGAACGGGCCAGGACCAGTCCGTCCAGAAGTGTCATCTCGACACAGATCGACCGGTCGTCGCCTTTGGCTCGGCGCAGTACGCCGGCAGCCGGAGCGCCATGGAGAAGAAGGTCGTCGCCGTGGCGCACACAGAACATTGGGATGACGACGGGTTGTCCGTTTCGAATCGTTCCGACGTGAGCGACAAGCCCGGCGTCGGCGATCGCATTTATCGTCTCACGGTCGTAGTGCCCGCGTTCGGGAACTCGGTTGATTGCGATCTCAGCTGAGGGTTCCTGTGCCATCGACCGAGGTTAGAACCTCTAACCAACATTGTCAGGTGAAATTCCCGATGGCTGTTTTGCTCGAATCTTATTCACCTGAGCGATCAGGGTGTCGACCGACGGCCGGTCGTCGGGTCCGGCTCCATGGTAGATCCACGCTGCGGATCCGTCGGGACCGATCACAGCGTTCCCGCCCAGTTGAAGCGTGTCTTCGGTCGTTTTGGTGAGACCGCCGAATCCTTCCTTGCGGATGATCTGGAAGTAGCGCCGGAAAACCCTCCAACCCCAGACCCGCCAGACCGACCCTCGTTCGTATCCGAACTGGTGATAGACGTTCAGGTCGGCGTCGGTGAGGATCGGATGTTGCCACCCGGTGCGACTGCGATAGGCGCGGAGGTACTTCGGATCGCTGAAGGTCAACAGCGCAAAGTCGACATCATCACCGAACTCGGCACTTCGTTCGCTCACGTCGACCACGTGAGCCTTGCAGGGAAGTCAATGAATGTGCCGATGGAAGATCAGAACCACGATCCGACCGCGGCGAGCTTCAAGACTCCAACGGCTGCCATCGCTTGAGGGCAATTCGATCGTGGGAGTCATGAGCCTATGGAACCGTCCATCGGCCGATCCAATTCCGAAACGTGATCAGGATGTTTGCAGCTCACGTGGGAAGGGTGATTCGGCCCGACACGATCGTTGTCGCATCCCCGCTCAGCCAGATCGCGTCGTCGTCGCCGGTCGTGGCATAGGCCCGACCGTTGCGACCCATGTAGTTGCCCTGTGCCGCAACGTACGGGAAAGCCTGTAAATGGTTCTCATGCAGGTACTGCGCGATGCTGGCGTTGGCGGAGCCGGTCACCGGATCCTCCCGAACGTCGAGCCCGAAGAAACATCTAACCTCCACGTCCACACCGGCGAGTTCGGACCCCACGGTGAACGCTGCAATATCGACCTCTTCGTCGTCGATGGCCGACGGACTCAGGGATGCGAGGACGGCAGGATTGGTGACGTGGGCGCCAATCCAGCGGGGTCCGTTGTCGATCCACACCACATCGAAGACGTCGCTCTCGTCCAGCCCGAGAATCTTGAGGGTTCGGGTTCGCACCTCGGGTTCAGCGGCGCCGCCTCGAACGAGCGGAGGCGCCTGGAAACCCAATCGGTTCCCGTCGTTCCTGAGTGGCACCAAACCGATGCTGCACTCCTGAATGACACGGTCGTTGTCCTTCGGTATCCCTCCGGCCTCCAGGAAGGCGTGAGCTGATCCGATCGTGGGGTGCCCGGCAAAGGGCAACTCCTCGGTGGGGGTGAAGATGCGGACCCGGTAGTCGGCGGTCGGATCGGTGGCTTCCAGTAGGAACGTGGTTTCAGAGAAGTTGGTCCAGTTGGCGACCGATTGCATCTGCTCGGTCGTGAGCTCGTCGGCTCCGTGAATGACCGCCAACGGATTCCCGTCGAGCCCGTTGGTGCAGAAGACATCAACTTCGCGGAACTCTAATGAAGTCACGACTTCATGCTCTCGAGCATCGCCATCATCGCCTGGTGGATGGCGTTGACGCCCTGCAGCGGGCGAACCATCACCTTGAACTCGATGATCTTTCCGTCGTCGTCACAGGTGATGATGTCGACGCCGTTCACCGACTTGCCGTCGATCGACGTCTCGAACTCGAGCATCGCCTGATGGCCCGAGGTGATCTCCTTTACGTAACGGAACGGCTGATCGTCGCCGCCGCCGAGGGTGTTGGCCGCGGCCAGTAGGTAGATCCGGGTGATCTCGCCTCCCCGTTGAGGAGTGAACACGACCGGGCTGTAGAACACGCAATCGTCGTGAATGAGTTCAGCGAGGAGGCTCTCCCGGTCGGCGGCCCCGGCGTCCACCTCGGTCATGTAGCCGTGCCAACGTTCAAGACATCCATCGATCGGAGAGCTCATTCGAAGAGGTTAGACGGGGGGAGGTCAAGCTACGGTGCCGATGTGGACTCACTTCTGGTTGAAAGAAAAGACGGCTATGCGATTTTGACGCTGAACGATCCCGATCGTCGCAACGTCTTCACTCTCGAGATGAGCGCTCGGGTCAGTGAGGTCTTCGACGAACTCGAGGCGGACCCATCGATCAGCGCAGTGATTCTCACCGGAGCCGGCAAGGGATTCTGTTCCGGTGGACACCTGGACGAACTGTTGGCCAATCCCGGACACGAAGGTCTGCCAAAGGTCTACGCGGGTTTCATTCGGATGGCCGAGAGTCGTCTCGCCACGATCGCGGCGGTGAACGGTGCCGCCGTCGGTGCAGGAATGAACGCCGCATTGTGTTGTGACGTCGTGGTTGCAGCGGAGTCGGCGAAGTTCGACAGCCGTTTTCTTCAGATCGGAATCGGCCCAGGCGGCGGTCACACGTGGCGACTGCGCAACAAGACCGACCTGCAAACCGTCAAGTCGATGGTTTTGTTCTCCGAGGTTCTCGACGGTGCTCGAGCCGCCGAGGTGGGTTTGGCCTGGAAGTGTGTGCCCGACGGTGAACTGATGGAAGCCGCAGAAGCGATGGCGGCAAAGGCGGCATCGGCTCCGCGAGAACTGCTCATGCGAACCAAGGACACCATCGAACGGACCGAAACGATCACAGCCAGCGACGACTCGGTCGTCAACGAACTCGACACGCAGGTGTGGTCGATGGGCCAGCCGGCGTTCAAAGAGATGGTCGCCTCGTTGAAGGCGCGAATGGCCAAGAAATAGGCAACGCCATGTCGACATCTGCTGTGGTACATCAGGCTCGCTTCGACGAGTTGACCACGCGTCAACTACACGATCTCGTTCGGCTCCGGATCGATGTCTTCGTAGTGGAACAGGAGTGCCCGTACCCCGAGCTCGACGGACGCGACATCGAACCTGGAACGGTCCATTTGTGGGTTGAGTCCGAAGGCGACATCGCGGCGTACCTTCGGGTTCTCCAAGATCCGGAAGTGCACCGAATCGGTCGGGTCGTCACTGCAGCCGCTCATCGCGGCCAAGGCCATGCGGCGCGGCTTATGGAGCTGGCCATCGAGTCGTGTCCCGGCGCCATCGAGTTGGACGCCCAGAGTTACCTACGCGAGTGGTACGAGGGATTCGGTTTCGTCACGACCGGCGACGAGTTCATCGAGGATGACATCCCGCACCTGCCGATGCGCCGGGAACCGGGGTAAATCGACCCAGCTCACCTCGGGGCGAATCATGCACCCCGGAAGTGACACAAGGTGACAAACGCGGTACTGCTTGTGGTCTTGCGACTTCTCTCTCTCATCGATCGCGCTCGCGATTCGGTGGCATATCGAACCGAAATGCGGCGCTGGAATCAACGGGTTCGCCCGCCGATCTCGTCGATCGGTGTCGGTGGGTCGGGCACGGTCTTCGTCGATGTCTTCGACACCGTACTGATCCGGCGGGTCGTTGGTGAGCCCGGTCCTTCAGTGGTCGCTCGGTCGCTGGGGAGCATCGGTGATCGATATGTGTGGCGCCGTGCGGTTGCGGGGCAACGGCACGAGAACATTCTCGATATAGCAACCGACGTTGCCCGGGACCTCGACAACGTGACTGCGACCGAACTGATCGAACGGGAGATAGAGGCTGAGTTCGAACTCTGTGTCGGTGTTCCGGGAGCGTCCGATTGGCTCAAGTCGCTGCGGCGGGCTGGCAAGAAGATCATCTTCGTTTCCGACATGCATCTTCCGACCGAAGTAATCAGCGGACTCCTCCGCAAAAACGACCTACTCTCACTCGTCGACGAGGTGGTCGTGTCGGCCGACTGGGGTGCAACGAAGCGTTCAGGACGACTGATTCCTGCCGTGCTCGAGAAGTTCGGGCTCTCCCCCGAAGGTGTTACTCACGTAGGAAACGACCTGGTAACCGACGGTGCGATGCCACGGGTCGCCGGGCTCGACGTACTGCCATCGGCTGCCGCCAACCTCACTCCGTACGAACGGATCGCCGCCGACGCGGATGGCCAGGCCTCGGCGATCATCGCAGGCGCTAGTCGGCTGGCCCGCCTCCGACTCTTGCATCGGTCCGATTTCGTTGGAGATCCCGACCTTCTGGACCTCGCCACCGGTGTTGGCGGAACGGTCGGAGTGGCATTTGTGTTGTGGGTGCTGGATCGGGCCCGTGACAGCGGCTGCCGCAGGCTCTATTTCGTCGCTCGCGACGGCGAGATATTTCTAGAAATCGCCCGCGCCCTACCGAACGAATACACCGAGGGCCTTGAACTTCGGTATCTGCATGCCAACCGCCGTTCGGTCTCGCTGGCTCACGCCGCAGTGGTCGGGGTTGCACCCTGGATTGCTCTGGGAACAGCATCGCCCGATGCCCAGATCCTGAATGGTCGAGAGCGGGTTCCGTGGGCCAACCTGTGCGGCCGGGTCGGTCTGTCACCGGAGCAACTGGCCCTTCACAGTCACGATCTGGGCGACGTCGATCCTCAGCGGCCGCTGCCCGGGGCTCGCGTTTCTGCATTCCTAGAAGCGCTTGGCTCTACCGAGGTCCAGGCGCTCATTGCTCAAGAGGCACACCGTCGGCATTCTCTGGTCGGCGACTATTTTGACAGTGTCGGTCTCGGCGATGACGGTTGCGCTCTCGTGGACGTCGGGTGGACGGGGCAGTTGTCCGAAGCCATCGCATCCGTTGCCCGATCGCACGATCCCGGTGGGCTCCACAGCTACCACTTTGGTTCTCTGCCGATTACCCCCGGCCCCTCGGTGCCGATCGAATCCTTTCTCGGCTCGGAGCCGTTGATGGAGGGAGCGGTCGTCTGCGTCGAGACCTTTACCGCATCCAACACCGCCCCGGTGGTCGAGTTCTCCCGACAACCCGATGGCAAGGTGTTGCCGGTCTTTGATGACGCGGACTTTTCACCCGGCGCAGCTCGTGAACTCATTCGGGCCGGCATGATCGAAAGCGCTCGCAATATGCCGCCCCCAACGCTTTTTGACCGTTGGGGCGGCGCGGACACGGGGACCGAACCGGTGGTTCGGGCGATTCTGCGGCAGTTGTGGCTGCGCCCCCGCCGGAGCGATGCGCTTGCATTGGCTCCGTTGCTTTTTGAGTCTGACGACGCCGGCCGGGTCGTGAGCGGGCTGGCCGAACCCATGCGCTTGGTACGCGATTCCAGACGACGAGTGTGGGGGCCCGGGTCGGTTGCGGTCTCAGGTGGGGCCGTTCGTCTAGTTGCTTTTGCCCGTCGCCAACTGGCCGAATGGGCCTGACATCGTGTTGATCGTCCCCTAAACTCACACTAAGCGTAGTACAACTACTAAGAGTGATACGACCCGACGCTGGGCCAGTATTGCAGGAAAACGGCGATGAACGAAATAGCAGCAACGAAGGCCGACCCGCGGGGTGCCGGCGTATCTCCGACTGCGGGTTCCAATGGACTCGTCATTCAATCGATCTGGGATAGCGCCCGGCTGGCGTTGGTTGGTGCGGTCCGCACCGCTCCGTTCTGGATTGCCGCTGGCCTCCTGGCGTGGTTCGTTGCGGGCCGACTTGGCGACCAGCAGGTGGAGCAGCCAAACGCGACCGGTGAATTGGGCCTGACCGACCAAGTGGTATGGCCGTTCTTCGACGTCGTGCTCTCTGAGACCGAGGCCAGCGCACTGGCCGCCGAGGACCTGGCCCGCGATGCCCTCGGCGCTGACTTCGTGTCCTACGAGGTCCGTCGTCCCGACAACATCGGACTGGTGGAAATTCGTGTGACCGCCACGACCGAGGAGGCTGCACGTCTCGGCGTCACGACGGTCACCGATGCGATCGTCGCTGGCGATCTGGAGCGGGTCACGTCCGACGTGCAGGACCGGATCGAAGCCCTTCGCCAAGCCGAAGCCGACGCAACCGAACAACTTGACGGGGTAATCGCCAGCATTCAGGAGACGACCGCACGTTTCGTCGCCGGTCTGCCTGAGGCCACCCGCCGGAGTCTCGACCAAGAATTGCAGGTCCTAGAGGCCGAACGGGATAGCGCTCAGCGGACCCAATTGGGAGCCCGAGAGGATCTGCAGGAACTGGACCTGGAACGACAGGCGACCACCAGTCGGGTTGAGCTGTCCAACCTCGTCTCCGTTGCGGCGCCAGAAGCCGGGTCACCGGCCCTGCAACTTGCGGCTGCGGTCGGCGTTGCCCTCGCCGCCGCTCTGGTGTTGAACGTGTACACCCGCGAACAGGGCCGAATCCAGAATCCGGCCCACGTTCGATCGGTGTTGAATCTGCCGGCGCTCGACTTCCCCGAGACCCCGACCACCTCGGTCGCTCTCGCCCGACTGCTGCGAGCAATGAACGACGAAAGCGATATTCGGATGATCGGTGTGGCTGCGATCCCCACCGGTGCCGACAGCGCTCAGCAGATGTCGTTGGCGCTGAAGGAGGTCGGTGAGGATGTGCTCGTCACCGAATTCGGGTTTGACTCTACGCGTCCCGACAGCCTCGCATTCAGCGTGCTCGATCCATTCGACTCGTCGACGGTTGACGCCCAGCTGGCCTGCGACGCGGCTGTGATCGTCGTGTGGGAGAGACACACCAGGTTGAGGACACTGCGACGCAAGATCCAAGAGCTGGAAGAGCGCGGCCTGCCGGTTCGGGGGGTTCTGCTTCGTCGTGAGAACTGACGCCCCAGTCCAACCGGGCCGCCTCGCCGTCGGCTTGCTCGCGGCCCAGCTCCTCGGAGCGATGGTTGACTTTGGCGCGCTTGGTCTCGCTTCGGATTCGGGCTTTGACACCGGTCGTTGGTTGCTTTTGTCGCCAGGACTTTTCCTCGGCATCTACCTTCTGTTGGCATCGCCGACGATGACGCGTTGGGTGCTCAGGGGACCGCTCTTCGTAATGATGATGTGGTTCGGATGGGCTTTTGCCAGCGCCGCCTGGTCCGTCGACGCAAAGTCCACGATTCTTCAGACGACCCTGGCTGTCACGGTCTTCGTCTCTTCCTTCTGGTTCGTGCGGTCGTATGGCCGGGTTAACTTTGCTCGCGTCTTCTGCGTGTCGGCCGGACTGGTTCTGGCCGTTGGCCTCGCGAACGATCTGATTCCGGCGGTGGCTGAGATTCTGCCGATTGCGGTGTCACAGACCGAGTTTGGTATCGAAACCGGGCGGAGCCCCGGGATCACGCCGGGGGTTAATCAACTGGGCATGCTGGCCGGCGTCACGATGATGATGCTGATTCGAATGTCGCCGCGAACTCGAATGGGTCGAGTCTTCCAATTTGCAGTTGGTGCGATCGCCGTCATGTCGATGCTGACCGCTGGATCCCGCTCGGTTGCGGTGTGCACCGTGGTCGCCATCGCAGTCCAACTTGGGCTGGATTCCTCGGTCCAGGTCCGAATCCGCGGTTTCGTGGGTGCTGCCGCCGCCGGTCTGGCCGTAGTTGGGTTTGTAGGGACCAGCGGACGAGAGACCACGTTCGAGGCGGGCCGATCGTTCGATTCGTTGAACGGACGGGAAGACGTCTGGGACTATGCGTTTGAGCTGATCGCCGCCAAGCCGCTTCAGGGTTACGGCATGATGACCGGCTCTGAAACGTGGAACCGGGCATTCAGTCTCCGTCGGACAACATTCGACGCTGGCGACGCCCACAATTCTGTACTGGAGCTCCTCATTGGAACCGGCTCCATCGGTCTTGCATTGTTTGGATCCGGATGCGCATGGGCAGTGATGCGCGCGTGGCGATCCCGGGACGCCGATGCGTTAGCCCTTCTGCTACTCGTCGGGTTCGTTGGTCTCACCGAAGCGCTCATCTCCGCTCCCGGGTTGGCCTATTCGATCCTGGGCGTTTCACTTGCGATGGTCGCAGTGGATAACGCGTCGCGGCCCTGGCCCAACGGCCGCGGTGGAAAGCCAAGCCTGCTACTCGGCGAAACCGCCGAGCCCGAACTGGTTGGAGCGTCGCGATGACCGACGCGATTCGCGACCTCGACCGGCCACCATCGGAACCGCCCACGAGCGGGATCATTGTCATCACACCGGCCCACAACGAAGAGGCGAAGCTCGAGGCGCTGGCCGACACGATGGAAGCACAGACGGTGCGTCCGGACCTCTGGGTCATCGTGGACGATCGCTCGACCGACTCAACTGCACGGGTTGCAAAGCAGATCGCCGCTGACCTTCCCTTTGTCGAAACGATCAGTCGAACAAGTGGAGACGATTCGCGTAACTTCGCGGGCAAGGTCGGCGCCTTCACCGCCGGCTACGACGGCTTTGTGGAAGCCTCTCACCTGTTTGTGGCCTGCGTGGATGCCGACGTGCTCCTACCCCCGCAGTACTTCGAACGAGTCCTCAACGAGTTCACCGAACGACCCCGGCTCGGCGTGACCGGTGGCGTGTACATCGACACCGCAGGTCGGATCGGACGCCACGGTGGCGGTTCGGTTCCGGGCCCGGCCCAGACGTTCCGGCGCTCGACGTTTGACGAGATGGGCGGGTTGCGACCCCTGCCCCGGGGCGGCGAGGACGCTCTGGCGTGTTCGTACGCTCGAAAGAACGGGTGGGAAACCGAAGCGATCGACGATCTTCAATTCCGTCACCTGCGCTCGGTCGGAACCGGCGGCGGACGATCAAAACTACGGGCGGCGTTCGAACATGGGCGACAGGACTGGGACGTGGGGATGGACCCGGTGTTCGAGGTCGTCCGAATGTTGCCCCGGGTGACACAACGCCCCTACGGCATCGCCGTCCTCGCCCGGCTGTCAGGGTACGCGGTGAGTTCGATCATCGGTACCCGTCAGGTTGACGATGACATCATGAACTTCTGCCGGGGCGAACAACGTGGACGCCTGTTGAAACCACTGAGGCGTTATGTCCGTCGTTCCCGATAACGAGGCCGAACATCGGTCGAGCCCATCCCGATCACGACTGAGGCTGGGACCCAAGGCCATCCTCGTCTTCGGCGCATCGATTGCAGGAACTGCGATCCGGTTTGTACTGCAGATCGTGCTCATCCGCTGGCTGGGTACGGCCGGATTCGGATCGTTCGTCTTCGCTCGTCAGTGGGGCGAATTGTTGGCGAAGCTGCCGGATCGAGGCTACGTGCTGGGGTCGGTGCGGTTCATCCCCCGGTACCTGGCCGCTGAAGATCGGCCCAGGCATCATGGTGTGTTGCGACGGGCGCTGACATTGACCACGCGGAACGGCATCTTCATCGTGGCCGTCGCAGTTCTGATCGGTCTATCGATGGGTCAGGACTCTTCGGTACTGCTGGGATTCACGCTCGCTCTGGTCATCTCATTGGCAGGACTTCTCCGG
The DNA here is from genome assembly GCA_937958015.1 of uncultured Acidimicrobiales bacterium. Lineage (GTDB taxonomy): Bacteria > Actinomycetota > Acidimicrobiia > Acidimicrobiales > SZUA-35 > JABDIY01. Next base: position 11,350 of record CALGOA010000029.1, read on the forward strand.
GCCGCGGTTCAGGGGAGCCACCACTACACGTCGGCCACCGTGCTCCTCGAACTGGGCCAGCCTCTCTCGATGGGCGCTGGGATGGCGCTGCTGTGGTATTTCGACCAACTGACGGTCATCACGGCGCTTCTCGTCGTCTTCATCGCTTGGCTCCTCGTAGCACTTCTCGAACTGGTGCTTCTAAATCGAATCACTCCAGCCGACGTGCGGCGGAGTGAACCGATCTACGAAGACGACGAATGGAACCGTTCCACTGGGCAGCTATTTCTTGCGCAGTTGGGAATTGCAGTCATCAACATCTCCGACGTGCTGATCGTTGGGATCGTGGTGGGGACGGTCGAAGCTGGCATCTACGCGATCGCCACCCGGATCGCCGCGATCGGGCGCATCGCCAACGCCGCTGTCGAGAGTCTCGTGTCACCCCAGATAGCTGCGGCCGCAAACGACGGCCCAGCTGGCTACCCAACTATTCAACGAATGATCGACCGGGCGATCCGGATCTCGATCTGGCCCTCGGTGGCCTTTGCCGTATTCGCAATCGCAACGGCAACGCCCGTGCTCGAGTTCATTGGCAGGGACTTTGCCGGAGGTCGAAACGTTTTGATCCTTCTGGTGCTCAGCAATCTGTCGGACGCCGTCTCCGGACCCTCGGGTCACGTGGTCTCACTGGTCGGCTCCGAACGGACCTACGCCAGGATCATGCTTCTGAACGCGGTTGCGCTGGTTGCGTTCGGCTTGCTTGGTGGGGCGCTGTTCGGTCTGATCGGGGTTGCGGTCGTACGTACCGCGGTGAACGTGTCGTGGAACGCCGCATTGTTCGGCGTTGCCCGCCGTCAGTTTGGGTTGTGGTGTCTGCCAAGTGCCAGAACCATCCGGTTCAGGTCATGACGTCGATCGTCTCCTGGCCGTACCAGCGGACCGACTGCAAGTACATCCACCGGCTTTACGAGGGACTCGACGTTGTCGCCGACGAGCCGTTGAAGGTTTCCGACTACCGGCCGGGTCGGTCATGGCTGACCGCCCCGGACATCCTTCATCTGCACTGGCCTGAGACCGCTCTCGACCACCCGTGGTATCCCCGGGCGCTGCTGCGGGCCCTGATCGTCTTGTTCGAGATCTCCCTGATGAAACTGCGCGGGACGACCGTCGTGTGGACCCGGCACGATGATGGGAGCCATCGTCAGGCCCATCCACGATCCGAGCGATTCTTCGTGTCGTTGTACGAGCGACTTACGGATGGGTTCATCCACCTCACGAAGGCTTCGGTCGGTCACTTCAGGTCATCGGGTAGTACCCATTCCGAAACGGTGATTCCCCATGGCATCGGACCGATCGGTTCAGTGTCCGAGACAGGTCGAGGAGATGCGAAACGTGAACTGGGGCTCGACGAGGGTCTCCCCGTGCTGGGCATCGTGGGCCGACTTCAGGACTACAAGAACGTGCTCGAGACGATCGATGCGTTCGCCTCGGTTGGTCACGGCCAATTGTTGATCGCCGGTCAACCGGTTGAACCTGCGTACCAGATGGAGTTGGAACGCCGTCGGTCGACCGAGGGCCTGACGATGAACCTCGGCCGATTAAGCGATCGAGAGTTCGCTATTGCCTTGCGTGCCTGCGATGTTGTGTTGCTTCCCTACTCGGGCCACCTGAACAGCGGCGTGGCGTTCGAGGCCCTCGCCACTCCCAGCCGAATCGCAGTGAGCGAGTCTCCTGCCATGGCGGAGTTGGTCACGCTCGCTTCTGAGGAGTGGGCCCAGATGATCCCGGCTCCGCCAACCCCGGAAGTGATCGAGTCTCTTCTCAAGTGGGCTGAGCAGCCGGTACCAGCGCGTGGTCGGGACCTCACCGACACGTGGTGTCAGGTAGCGAAAGAAACCTGGGCGTTCATGAGTGAGGTCCGGGAATAGACCGCTAGCTGAGAATTCGAGGCTGTTCGGTTCGTCGGCCTACGCTCCGACCCATGGATGTTCAAGCTCTGTTCAGCGTCGAAGGTAAGGTCGCAGTGGTGACCGGAGGGTCCCGAGGGATCGGTTACATGATCGCCACCGGCCTGCTGTCCAGCGGGGCCAAGGTCTATATCACGTCCCGTAAGGCACCGGTCTGTGATGCCGCCGCCGAGGAACTCAGCGAGTTCGGCGAGTGCATCTCGTTGCCCGCTGATCTCTCGACCACCGAAGGGATCGCTTCATTCACCAGCGCATTCGCAGAGCGGGAAGACAAGCTGCACATCCTCTGCAACAACGCCGGAGCAAACTGGGTGGCGCCCCTCGGCGAGATGCCCGAGTCGGGTTTCGACAAGGTGATCGACATCAACCTCAAGTCGCCGTTCTTCATCACCCAGTCCCTGCTGCCCCAGCTGAAGGCGGCCGGCATCGCCGAGGATCCGGCCCGCGTGATCATGACGGGGTCGATCAACGGCATTGCAGTGCCCGGCATTATTGACAACTTCTCCTATTCAGCTTCCAAGGCTGGAGTGCATATGCTGGCCCGCCACGTCGGCCACCGACTGGCAAAGGATCACGTGACGGTCAACTCGATCGCGCCGGGACCGTTCGAATCGCAGATGATGGCAGCCGCGCTCGATGGTGACGGGCGCAAACTGGTCGAATCGATGGTCCCGATGGGGCGGATCGGATCGCCGGAAGACATGGCGGGCACGGTGTTGTTCCTCTCCAGCCGGGCCGGGGCCTTTATCAACGGAGTGACCATCCCAGTCGATGGCGGCATCACCGGTTTCGCTGGTTAGGGATTGGCCTCGATCGTCTGAAATACTAGATCAGGATCCGCCAGCGGGTTCGCAGCAACCGACCGCAGCCAACGTTCACCGTCGATGTTCGTCGTCGATACGAAGACCGACGGCGGGAGCGAAGAGACGGTTTCTTCGACCGTCACATCGGTGCGCCGCCAGTTCACTACCCCTGACTGGGGCGTCGTTCGCGCTTCTAGCACGGTCGAGTCCACGATCCGCTGGTGAAGAGCATCGGCGATCTCCATCGATCGGTCGATCCAGGACGCGATGCCGTCAACCCCGTAGGCCATGATCGTGGCGGCCAACGGCGCCGCCACTGCGCCGTGGGAGCCGAGCACGCCTACATTTGGGACTGCGAGGTAGGCGCCGTCCATGGCGACCGACCGGTGGGCTTCTTCGGTCCGAGCAAAGAGAACCAGCGCCGATTCCTTGGGCTGAAAGAGCCACTTGTGGGCCGAGACGGCAACACTGTCTGCGCCGTCGATCCCATCGAGGGCCTTCGAGTGCCGTTCGCTGAGCCTGAGTGGACCCGCCCATGCGGCATCGACATGTCGCCATCGGGCCCCAGACGCAGCGTTGAGCGGTTCGATGTGCCCGGAACCCGTGTGTCCGGCGGTGATCACCGCAACCGCATCGACCAGCTCGCCGGGGTTGGTCCAGGTGACCTCCCGATACTCCAGCCCGAGGATGTGGGCCGCCTTGCGGACGCTCAGGTGTGAATCTGCAGTTGCAACTACAGTCAACGCCCCGGCCTCCCGAGCCGCCCATAGTGCGGTCAGGTTGGCGATTGTGGATCCGGGGGTCATGTGGCCCCCGTCCATGCCAAAGAACGGTGCCAACCAATCGATCACCGTCTGCTCGATGTCTCGTGCGGTGGGAGCGGTATCGGGATGGAGGAGGTTCTGGTTCCGGCTGGCGGTCCACTGATGGACGGCCCAGGTGACCCAAGGGGTCGGTGGATCCATGTGGGCGAAGAAGCCTGGAGCGCCGAGGTCACGGGCGCCGTCGAGTAGCAGTGGCGCCAGTCGGTCGAGCGCAGCCGTCGACCCCATGCCGACGGTCGGCACGCGGGTGGGCAGTGCTTCTGCAACGGCGGTGTCGCCGGTCTCGAGCAATCGGTCGAGGGCATGCTGGAGTCCTGCCGGGTCAGGTCCGAACGCATCCATCGGGTCAGCGTAGGTTCTTTGACCCACCGATCTGTCACCAACGGGGTATGGCGCAAAACGCATCCGAACTCCACCCTTGCCCGTATGACCATTCGACCCCGGCGGGCGATTGGGCAGGAAAGAATTCGAATGGCGAGTGCATCAGTAGAAACCACCGCAGTCCTCACTGCAACCGACGTCGCCGACGTCATTCGCGTGGTCGGTATCGATCAGTTCATGGACGATGTGATCGATGGCGTTCGATGCGCCGCCGAGGATCTCAATCCCGAGACGACGATGACGATCGAACGGGCCGGCTTTCAATATGAGAAACCCTGTCTGGGTCTCGTCGAGTGGATGCCCTCGATGGAGTTGGGCCGGGCGGTTGGAATCAAGACCGTCGGGTACCACCCGTCGAACCCGAATCAGCGCGGCCTGCCCAGTGTGATGGCCACCACGTCGATCCACGACACGGGCACGGGGCGTCTCATCGCTCTGGTTGATGCCACCCTGTTGACCGCGATCCGCACTGGCGCCGCTTCAGCGGTCGTGACCGACATTCTGGCGAGGCCGGATTCTTCCACGCTGGCCCTGATCGGCTGCGGTGCACAGTCGGTCACGCAGGCCCACGCCATCTCGCGCGTTCGACCGATCACCCGGGTCCTGGCCTTCGATGCCGACCCTCTCGTTGCGGAGAGTCTCGCCGACCGCCTTCCCTTCGCCGTTCAGGTCGAAGTGATGAACTCGGCTGACGAGGCGGCTTCGCAGGCCGACATCATTTGCACCGCAACGACCGTTGACATCGGCGCCGGTCCCGTGATCTCAGAGGCAGCGCTCCTGCGGCCCGGAGTGCACATCAACGCCGTCGGCGCTGACTTTCCCGGCAAGACCGAGCTTCCGATGTCCGTCCTGAAGTCTGCACTGGTAGTCCCCGACGAGGTGTCGCAGTGCTTGAAGGAGGGGGAGAGCCAGCAGCTCGCCCCGTCGGATCTTGGTCCTGATCTTCCCGCATTGGTTCAGGCCGCTGCGGATCACGCTGATCATCGGAACGGTCTCACCATCTTCGATTCGACCGGCTGGTCCCTCGAAGACCTGATCGCCGCCGAGATCGTTCTCGAACACGCTCTACATCACGAAATCGGAATCCACACCGAGCTCCAGCACACACCGGCCGATCCGTACAACCCGTACGAGCTGCTCTAGTCGGTGATGGGCCGAGTGGCCCGTGGCGCTATTCCTTCAGCCTGTCGACCAACGCAATGATCTGCGCGACGGTCTGGAAATTCTCGATCGTGATGTCGACCGGGTCTATCTCGACCCCCTCGGTCTCCTCCAACCAGTGAACGATCTCCATCGCCCCGAGTGAGTCGACGAGGCCGGTCGTGAGCAGGTCGGTGCCCTCCTGGACCGGCGTGTCGGGATCCATGCTGACCTCGGCATCAATGAATTCGCAGAGCGATTGGGCGAGGGTTGTCACGTTGGACATCATTTCTCCTTCGGAGCCGATGTGGCTATTTCAGCCCGCACCGATTTTCGATCGATCTTGCCGCTTGGTGTCTGCGGCAGGGAGTTCGTGGTGAACAGAGCCGCCGGGATGGCGACGGCGGGCAGGACCTGTGCCGACCAACGCTGCAGGGTCCGCAGATCGAGGTCGGCGCCGGGGGTCAGGACGACGGTGGCGCCGAGTGTTCCGGGTTCGCCACCCCACGGGCCCGCGACGGCATGCAGGATTGCCGGGTGGTTGCTTAGGGCTGACTCCACACCCTCCAGTTCGACACGAATTCCCCGAAGCTTGACCTGGTGGTCGCTGCGGCCGTGGAACCAGGCGACACCGTCATCGTCGAGGTGAACGACATCGCCGGTGATGTACCAGTCGGGACCATCCGCACGGGGGCGGCGGGTTGCTTCGGTGAGTTCGGGACGGTTCCAGTACTCCCGCATTCGTGTGCTCGCAGAAACCCAGAGAATGCCCTTGGTGCCGTTAGGGACCGGTCGTTCGTCGTCGTCGACCACTAGAAGTTCCGCATCGGCAAACCCGGGGCCGATCGGAACGGCATCACCGTCGGCGGGCGGCCCGCTGAGGTCCCAGGTGTTTGAGGCATTGACCTCCGCCGGCCCGTAGATGTTTGCGAAGCGAACATCCGGCAGAGCCGTCATGAGCGCTCGCAGCGCCGCGTCGGGAAAGACTTCGCCCGCAAACATGATCAGTCGAAGATCATCCCAGTTTCGTTCGTCCAGGACGCCTCGTTCGAGGATCTGTTGAAGGAGGAACGTCACGCCGTACCAGATCGTCGTTCGTTGCTCCGACGCACGCTCGGTGAAACTGGCCGGGAACCGAAGGTGGGGCTCGCTCATCTGGACAACAGCGGCGCCTGCGAGCGGAGCCGCATAGAGCTCGAAGGTGGACATATCGAAGTGCAGACCCGTCATCGAGGCCAGTCGATCCTGAGGGGTCATCCGATGGGCGGCTACGCAACCGCGGGCATAGGCGAGGCCGGAGCCGTGCGTGTGGAGAATGCCCTTCGGGACCCCGGTCGAACCCGAGGTGTAGATCAGGTACGAGGGGTCGGAAGGTTCGAGATCAGGAAGGGGAACGTCATCGGGAACGCTGGACAGGTCGTCGATCGGGATGATCGTCGTCGTTGTATCGATGTTCGAGATATCGCCGGTGGCAAGAACGATCTCCACATCCGTGGCATCGAGCGCCCGGGACCTCTTGATCGAGGCCGCATGTCCGATGAGCCCCTTTGCCCCCGAATCGACGAGCACCGGAGCGGTCGCATCGGCAGGTGCCATAGGGTCGAGAGGCACGACGATCGCCCCGGCCCGCAGAATCGCATGGACAGCTTCGAAGGATTCGTGTCCCTTCGGTCGCAGCACCGCCACTCGGTCGCCCTTCCCGATGCCGTTGCGTATCAACAGGCCGGCCAGTCGACGGGTGTGATCCTCCACTTCGAGCCACGAAAAGGCCCGCTCCAGACCGACGACGCCGTCGCCATCGGGGCGGACGGAGGCGGCGTGGGAGACGAGGTCAGCGAGGGTGGATGGGGTCATAGGTCTGTCTGGTTTACGACCGAAGGGTCGAGATGGATGCCGAAGGGGTGAAAACGGCTAAAAGTCGAGGTTAGGAGGGTTCCCGACCGGGTTGAAGGGCGCAACTGCCCCGGTCCTTGGGTCGAATGCCCCCCGACGGGGTTCGGCCGAGCTGATTGACTGAAGAGGGGCCGTTTTTGTGCCGATGTACTGAATCCATGGCGGGAACGAGAACGTAGGGAGGAGTGATGGTGAACCAGGGAGCCTCAAACGGCATGGCGCTGGACGCCATGCTCGATTCCGAACACCCGATAAAGGTCGCTGCGGCTGAGTTCGCAGCGGCTTCGTTGGTGTATCCCGGCTCCGATGACTTCGACCACGAGCGGTGGGCGGCTGCGGCTGAATTCGGCGTTCAGGGTTTGATGATTCCAACCGAGTACGGAGGACAGGGGCGCTCAGCGGTGGAGGGAGCGCTCACGTTCGAAGGACTCGGCCTCGGGTGCCCCGACAACGGGTTTGTGTTTGCGTTGGCTGCGCAATCGTTCGCCATGCAACGAGCCCTCATCACCGCCGGCAATGAAACCCAGCGCAAGCGCTGGCTACCGGAATTGGCTGCCGGCACTGCGATCGGATCTTTCGCCATGTCCGAGCCGGACGCCGGCTCGGATACCGGTGCGATCACGACGACCGCCACTCCGACCCCCGACGGGTACGCACTCAATGGCACCAAGGCCTGGGTGACGTTGGCCCCGGTCGCCGACGTCATCATCGTCTTTGCCACCACCGACCCGACGAAGGGCCACTGGGGAATCAACGGGTTTATTCTTGAGACGACCCGCCCAGGAGTAACGATCGGGCCAGTGCAACGCAAGATGGGGATCAACACCTGTCCCTTCAGCGAAGTGACATTCACCGACTGTGCGGTGTCCGCTGACGACATGCTCGGAAATCCGGGGGCTGGCGGAAGCGTCTTCAGTTCCGCAGTTGAGGCCGAGCGGGCGTTTCTGTACGCCGCTCAGATGGGCTCCATGGAACGGGTCATGAATCTGTCGATCGCCCGGGCGCGAAGTCGAGAAGCGTACGGCCAACCCATCGGTGGGTTCCAAGCCATCTCTCACAAGATCGCAGAGATGAAACTGCGCCACGAGTCCGCCCGTCTCCTGATCTATAAGGCGGCCGAACTGTACGACCGCGGTGACGGGATGACCATGGCCGGGGCGCTGGCCAAACTGCAGACCTCCGACATGGCCGTTCAGTCTGCGCTCGATGCGATGCGAATCTTTGGTGCGGAGGGGTACACCGTCGACGCCGGTATCGAAGCGGAGCTGCGAGACGCGATCGGTGGCTTGTCGTACTCGGGAACATCGGAGATCGCCCGCAATCTCGTCTCGAGGTTGCTGCGCGTCGACCGCCCCGTCAGACGAGCAAAGAACTGACCATGCAAAACGTCGAGGACATCTACGGGTTGACGCCGACCCAGGCGGGAATGCTCTTCCAGTGCCTCCACGAGCGGGACTCCGAGCTGTACTTCGAACAGGTTCGGGTCGACGTTGGCGGAACCGTCCAGGCCTCGGACATCCAGGCTGCCTTCGAGGCCGTCACCCGACGACACGCAGCACTGCGAACGGCGATCGTATGGGACGGACTCGACGAACCTCTGCAGGTGGTGCGGGGCGAGGTCGACGTGCCGTTCGAGATTCTCACGCGGCCCGACCTGACCGATCAACAACTGTTCGAGCTGGCAGCCGATCGCCGCCGGGTCGCTTTCGACCTGACCAGCGCTCCACTCCAGCGGGTGGCGGTCATCGAGCGGGGCGACGCCGGACTTCATCTCATTTGGGAGTTCCATCACATCCTGTGTGACGGCTGGTCGGCTGCGCTGGTGCTCGATGAGGTCCTCCGGATTTGCAATGGCGAAGTTCTTCCCGAGCTCGCTACCTCGTTTCGCAACTATCTCGGCTGGCACCGCGCCCAGGACGTCGAGGCAACCGCGGCCTATTGGAAACAGCTCCTCGATGGCGTCGCAGGGCCGACGCCCCTTGCGCTTCCCCGGGCATCCAGCGACACCGATTTCCTAGCTGGCCAGCACACCGAGACGATCGGCGGGGCCGAGCTCGAGGCGATTCAGGAGTTTGCTCGCCACCAACGAGTAACGCTGAACACCGTCGTGCAAGCGGCGTGGGCGGTAGTTCAGTCGATGTACTCGGGTAGCGACGACGTGATCTTCGGTGTCACCACCTCGGGACGGCCCGGCGATCTTGACGACGTCCAGGCGATCGTCGGCATGTTCCTGAACACCCTGCCGATGCGCACCGTCGTGGCGCCCGAGAGTTCCGTAAACCACTGGCTGGCGTCGATTCAACAACAGCAGCTGGCATCGAGCGAACACGCCACCGCATCGTTGGCAGAGCTTCACCGTCAGGTCGGCCTGAACGTCGGCGATGATCTGTTCGACACGGTGCTGATCTTCGAGAACTTCCCCAACCCCACCACCGACCCGGACGAGCAACCGTCGATGTGGTTCGGCGACAAGACGGTCTTCGAGCAGACGAACTACCCACTCACGCTGATGGTCGGCATCGACGGCGATCTCAAACTCGTTGCGAACTTCGACCGAAACCGCTTCGCGGACCAGTCCGTCGTTCGCCTCATGACGCAGTTTGCGACGGTAGTGCGCAATATCCCAAAGGCGGCGACGATCGCCGACCTGTCGGTTCTCACCGATGCTGACCGAGACACGATCGCATCATGGCAGGGGGACGAGATCCCACTCGATGGTTCGGACACGGTGGTCGGCCGATTGTTGCGGCAGGCACAGCAGACGCCGGATGCGGTGGCGCTGATCCACGGAACCGACGAGATCACGTTCGCAGAGTTGGTCGACCGCAGTCGAGGCGTAGCCGCCCGGCTGGCCCGGCTTGGCGTGGAGGCGGAGGTCCCGGTGGGGATCGCCCTGCCCCGCTCGATCGACATGGTCGTGGCAATGGTCGGCACGTTGATCGCAGGCGGTGCCTACGTGCCGCTTGATCCCCGCTTCCCGTCGGCCCGACTCCGACTCATGCTTCAGGCCTCCGGCGCGCCGGTCGTGGTCTCGGATTCCGAGTTCCGAAGTGCCGTCCCGGCCGAAGACGACGTCGAAGTTGTCGACATCTCGACCATTCCCCACCTGTGTGATGGGGCGGCGACGCTCGGCGAGACACGACCCAACAGCACCATGCTTCTCACCTTCACGTCGGGGAGTACCGGCATTCCCAAGGGTGTGAAGGTACATCACGCAGGGGTGTTGAATAGGTTGGCATGGCAATGGGATCGGTATCCGATCACCGCTGGCGAGGTCGTGCCGCACAAGACAACCCTCGGTTTCGTCGACCACCTTTGGGAGATCTGGGGCGGCCTGCTGCACGGTTCATCCGTCGTCCTGATCGACGACGACGTCGTCACCGACCCCGATGCCCTCGTCGAGGTTCTTCGTCGCCATCGGGTCCGTCGGATCTCGATGGTGCCGTCGCTCCTCGATCTGTTGATGGACCACGACCCGAAGCTGGGTGAGAACCTGCCCGACCTCACGATGTGGTCGGTGAGTGGCGAGGCCCTATCGGTCGCCACCAGTCGGACCTTCGGGTCGGTCCTACCCGAAGCGACGCTGATCAATCTTTACGGTATGTCCGAGGCAAGCCAGGACGCCACGTTTGTTGAGATCGACCCCAGCGCCGATGTGGTGCCGATCGGTCGACCCATCGCCAACATGAAGGTGCACCTGTTGGACCACCACGACCGGCAGGTTCCGCTCGGCGTGCCCGGGCAGATCTGTGTCTCCGGTATCGGTGTCTCCACCGGCTATTGGCAACGCAACGACCTCACCGACGAGCGCTTCGTCGTGAACCCCCACGCTGGAGAGAGCGACGGAATACACGGCCGGATGTACCGGTCCGGGGACATCGCCCGGTGGCGAAACGACGGCCAGTTGGAGTACCTGGGTCGAACCGATCATCAGGTGAAGGTCCGCGGTGTTCGAATCGAGTTGGGTGAGGTCGAAACAGCCCTTGCCTCCCACCCCACCGTCGCACGAACCGTCGTCGTTGGCCGTGATGGACCGACCGGAACCGAACTTCTCGCCTATGTGATCGCCGCCGAAGATGCCCCGATCGTTCTCGACGAACTACGCATCCATGCTCAAGATCATCTTCCTGAGGTGATGGTGCCGCAGCGTTTCGTCGAGCTGCGGGACTTCCCGCTCCTCCCGAATGGCAAGGTCAATCGAGATGCACTCCCGGCGCCGGCTGCTCGAGCAAACGGCGCACCGAAAGAGGATTCCTCGCCGCTCAGCGCGGAACAGCTGCAGATGCTTGGGGTCTGGCGAAGTGTGATGGCCCAACCTCACCTCGGTGCCGATACCGACTTCTTTGATGCCGGCGGCCATTCGATGTTGGCCATGCGGTTGGTTAGTCGAATCAAACGCGAGCTCGGGCTTTCGGTGGGGCTGGCGCAACTTCTCAAGACCGGGACGGCCCGCTCGCTGGCTGATGCGATGGGTCAGGCGCCTCGCCAAAGCGAACAAACATCGCCGCAACAAGATCATCTCGTGCCGATCCGACCCGCTCGCCCCGAACTCCGGACCATGTTTGTGGTGCACGGCGCCGGTGGCGACGTTCTGAACTTCCGAGCCCTGGGTCACCATCTCGATGGCGTCGTGAACGTGGTTGGGATCCAAGCGGCCGGTGTGGACGGCGTCGCCGATCTTCACCGGAGTCGAACCGACATGGTGGAGGCGTACCTCGAACAGATCCGCTCCCACCAGTCCGAGGGTCCGTATCTCATTGCCGGTTTCTCGATCGGTGGCCTCATCGCGTTTGAGTTGGCCAGTCAACTGAAGCACGAAGCGGAGATGCTCGTCCTCTTCGACACCTTCCATCCGTCGTTGACCCCGCGGTCGATTCCCCGCTCTGAGCACCTTGGAAAGCTGGCCCGGGATCCCCGTTACGGGCTGGACCGACTGAAGGGCAAGGTCACCGCCCGGCGCGAGCGGAAAGAACGGGACCAGTGGCTGTCACCATCCGCGTCTGGCCCGGTCCCCTTTGAGGTTCGCAAATGGGAAATCACCAGCAACTCGATCTCGCTGTGGCGGGACTACCAACCGCCGGTGGTCGATCTTCCTCTCGTCGTTGTCAGCGCCGAAGAGAATTCCGATGTCTGGGACGGAATTCCGGCCGACCGAGGCTGGTCGGCTCACGCCGACAATGTCGAAGTTGTCCGGGTGCCCGGTGATCACATGACGCTGGTCGAGGAACCGAACACGGCGACGCTCGTCGCCCGGCTCACGGCATCGTGGCGGCGATCAGGAGTGATCACCGATGGCTGAAACATCCGTTCCCAAGACGGCAACAACGCACGTCTATCGCCACATCATCGATTTCCCGGTCGAGGATCAGATCCTCGGCGAGCTGGTCTCCCTGGACACCCGCGTGCTGGACATCGGAACCGGAGCAACCGGACGCAGCGCCCTCAAGGCCCGGGAACGTGGGGCCCAGGTCACGTCGATCGAAATCAACACCGAGGCGATCGCCGAGTTCGGCACGACCCCAGACAACAAGGGCATCGGCCTCGCTGCTGCGGACCTGCTTCAGCTGCCGTTCGCAGATCGATCGTTTGACGTCGTTCAGGTCGCACTTCACGGCTTCGACTACATCCTCGGCTGCCAAGATCGACTCCAAGGTCTGTCGGAAATGCGGCGAGTGGTCCGACCGGGGGGTTACGTGGTCTTCAACGCCTTCAACCCCATCGGACTCTCGCTCGCCCCCTCCGGCTTCAAGCCAGCGATGCTCAAGACACGTCTCAAGTATCTTGCGACAGCCGGCTTCATGAAGAACACGATGATCGATTACAACGGTCTGGAATTGCATCAGGCGCCGGTTCGCGTGATCACCAACCAGGCCGCGCTCGCCGGACTGAACCGGGAATCGGTGCGGAACCTCAGCGGTTCAACCGACCACCCGGCAAAGGTTGCCCTGCTCAGCAAGGCTCCCTACTACGTCTTCCGACGTCCTTCTTAGATCGTTAGGTACTGAACAGACCCTCGAGAACGGCGAGATCGCTGGGCGAGAGGTCGACGAGGTCGGTTCGAGGCAGTCCTGCGCCGGTGTTGAAGTGGGCGCTGAAGGACTCGATGATGCGGTCGATCAGGTCGTGGTCGTGTTCTTCGGCAACGTAGTCCCACGTCACCACCAGCTGTCCGCCGGTCACGTGCGCCATGATTCCCAGATCGTGAGTGCGGTGGTTCTGAGGGCCATACCCGGCCAGAATTCCCGACACGGGGCGCAGCAGTGCGGTACCGGCGATCGATCGGTCGACCTGGCCCAGGTAGTTGATGACCAGTCGGGGCATCCGCTCGATGACGGCCATGGCGCCAACTCCACCCAGCGGTGCCTCTTCCAGTTCGAAGTCCTCGACCGGTGTGTCGATTGGGTACATCCCGGTAAACCAGCCGACGGTGCGGGAGAGGTCCAGATGATCGTCGATCTCATCGGCTCGCCCGTGGCCTTCGAGGGTGGCGGTCAGTCGCTCGTGTCCCATTACGTCCCGATGGGCACGACCGATAGCGGAAAGGAGGCGCTCCATCACGTTCTCAGAAGACCCCAGCCGGACCGAGACGGACTTCTGCTGGCCGGCGGTCTCCAGATAACGCACCGATGTCGGTTCCGGCAGCTGGTCCCGTAGTCGTTCCCACCACGGGTTCGGCTCGAGCGCAGCCAGCGACGCAGCGAATGTAGCCGTCGAGGTGGTTCGGGGTGGGAGAGGGTTGGACCCGTACGCAGCGGTGAGGTCTTCGAGGAATGGTCGCCACGACACCCCGTCCATCGCAAGATGGTGGACGGTGAGAAAAACCTCGTCGCTCTCGTGGCCGTGAATCAGGGCGGCGCCGACCAGACGGCCTGCCGTGATATCGAGGTTCTGTTCCACCGACGTTGCGACCTCTGCTTTCGCGCCATCCGAGAGAGGTCCGAGTTCGACGACCCGAGTAAGCGGTGTGGTTTCCGGAATCGTCTGCACCCAGCCGCTCGGGCCAGGCTCGAACCGGGCCCGCAACGCATCGTGATGGTCGATGACCGAGTGGAGCGCTCGTTCCAGTCGAGCGACGTCGAGCCGTTCTGAGCTCTCGACCCACATCGATTGGTTCCAGTGATTCGGCGAGGCGAAGTCCTGGTCGAAAAACCAGTCCTGCATCGGCAGTAGTGGAGCTTCACCGACGAATCGCGGGCTGGCTTCGGTTCGGGTATCGAATGTTGCGGCGGTGACGAGCTCTGCAACCGTCGGGTAGTCAAAGAGATCTCGAGGTTTGATTCGAATGCCCTGCCGGCGAAGCCCTGAGACGATGCGGATACTCAGAATGCTGTCGCCGCCGAGATCGAAGAAGTTGTCGTGGTCGCCAACCGTGTCGATGCCGAGCACCTCGCTCCAGAGGGACCGAATGACATCGGCGGCCTCGCCGCTTTCGGTCTCTGCGGACGACGGGCGGTCGTTAGGTTCCGGCGGCGTGGTTTTGGAATCGGTCAGGGCGTTCCGGTCGATCTTGCCATTGGGCGTGACGGGCATCGTGTCCAGCTCGACGAGGCGAGTGGGTACCATCGCCGGCGGCAACGCGGCGGTGAGGCGAGTTCGGAGTGCATCCTCATCAACACTCGACGGAGATGAGGGCACGTACCAGAGACCAAGCCTGGTTCCGTTCGGCGTGTCGTAGGTGGCAGCTGCTGCTGACCGAATTCCATCCTCGACCAGCGCCGCGGCTTCGATCTCGGCCAGTTCGATTCGAACCCCGCGGATCTTGACCTGATCGTCGACCCGACCGATGAACTCGAGCGCACCATCGGCCAGCAACCGGACGAGATCGCCGGTTCGATATGTGCGCTCGCCCCGCCAGAGCGGGAACCGCTCGGCTGTCAGTTCGGGCTGACCTAGATATCCCGGCGTGACGCCGGGACCGCCGAGCAGCAATTCGCCAACCTCTTCAACCTCGACCGGCTGAAGATTGGCCTTCACGACCACACACTTCGAACCGGGTAGCGAACGACCGATAGGAACCGGAGCCGACGCATCGTGATCCGGGTCGAAACGGTGGTGGTGGCTCCACACCGAGGCTTCAGTAGGGCCATATTCGTTGTGTAACTCGGTGGCCTCGAGCTGCCTGTAATGAGCCTGAACCAGGTTGGCCGGGCAGGCCTCACCGGCGACCATCACCGTGTTCAGAGAGTCCAATGGACCGGCCCCCACCTCACCGAGAAGCACCGCATACAACGATGGAATGGCGAGCAGGTGACTGACCCGGTGGTTCGTTACCAGTTCGCCGAGATGGTCGACATCGGTGTGCAGACCGGGGTCGGGGAGCACGATGGTGCCGCCCGCGCACAAGGTCCACCACAGGCCGACCATCGAGCTATCGAAAGCGAAGGAACTGAGAAGCAGGAACGCGTCGGGCTGGTGCCGATAGACCTGGGGCCGAACCATCGTCGAGTAGACGATGTTTGCGTGAGAAACCGAGACTCCCTTGGGCCGCCCAGTGGATCCCGAAGTGAAGATCGCGTAGGCAATGTCGGTGGGGGAGCGCGTCAGGTTGGGCGGGAAGGCGCCCATCGTTGCCGTGGCGGGAACGATCGTCTGAACATCGGCGCGATCGATCGGGCTCGGACCGTCCGGGGTGACCAGAGCGACGATCCCGGAGTCGTCGATGATCGTGGCGATGCGGTCGGCCGGATACTCGGGGTCGATCGGCACGTATGCGCACCCGGCGCGGAGGATGCCGAGGATCGCAGGAACAACATCGGGGCTTCTTCCAGCGATTACTCCAACGAACGATCCGGGGATCACGCCGGACACATGTAGTTGATGAGCGAGGGCATTGGCCCGCCGAAGGAGGTCACGGTAGCTGATCGACTGCTCGCCGGCCGAGACGGCGATCGCATACGGATCATGCCCAGCGATCTCGGCGACGATTTCGTCCAGTGGTTGATCCGGTATCTCCTCGAGTGCAGGTCCCGTCGTCCACCCGTCGGTCGAGTCGTGTGGTGCGGCGGCAATGCCGGCGAGTTCGTTCTCGAATCGCTGAAGCAGGTCAGCCGCAGCGTGTGAACTGAGGGTGTCACCGGCGTACTCGAGCCCGAGGTTTACTTCGGTGCCACGGACCTGAACGAAGAAGGTGATGTCGGTGGTGGCCGCATCTGGAGCGAGTACCCGGTGACGGGCCGGGAGGCCGCCAAAGGAGACGTCGGCCAGGCGACCGAAGGCGAGAAGTGCCGACAGCGGAGGAGTGGGCCGCTGGGCCGCTCGTCGATCGGCGACGATCGAGGCGAACGGATAGTTCCGATGCACCAGCGCTTGCCCGAGCATCGCGGTGGCGGAGGCGATCGCATCGTCGCTGTTCACCGTCATGGGGAGCATGTTCAGTGCGTATCCACACAACTCGTGGTCACGACTCGACCGGACCGAGATCGGCATGCCGATCTGAATCATGCTCGAACGACTGAAAGGAGCGAGGGCCCGGGCGGCGGCCGCCAACGAATAGGCCGCCCCGCTCACCCCGGACTCGTGTTCGAGTCGATCGCTGCTGAAGCCGGCCTGTCGCTCGAGGTAACCGTCGGGTTCTGCACTGGCAGCGCCGAAGTCGAAGGACGAGGCGTCGGGTTGCGCCAGCCAGAACGCCCGGTCCTGCTGTTGGCCGCTTCGTTGTAATTGGCGGTCGGTGAACGATTCATACCGCCCCGACAGCTCGGCAAGCTCAGTGCCTGCGTAGAGGTCGCCGAGGTCACCGAAGAGACGATCCAGACCGGATTCGTCTATCAACGCATGGTGCAACGCGATGAGGAGGCCGGTGGAACCATCGGTCAATGACTGCCGGTGGATTCGCAGCAGCGGTCCGTCCTCAAGGTCGAACGAACCGAGGAAACGACCCATGGCGTCGGCCTCGAACTCTTCCAGCGTGACCTCGGCCGAGTCGGACGTGTAGGTGAGCGCCCGGTCGGGTTCGAGCGTCCGACGCGGCGTCGAAAACGACAGGTGGAGTGGTCGGTGACGCTGCACTAGCGCCAGTGCAGCCTCGAAGAGTCGGTCGGGATCGAGGCTGCCGTCGATTCGATAGCTGCGCCCGACGTTGTTCTCGGTTCCATCCGGGTCGTTCATCCATGCGAAGAGCATCGCCTGCTCACCCGGACTCAGAGCGAGGTCGTCGCTGTCACCCGGGGCTGCGACCGAGGCGGTCAGACCACCATCGGCCTCGATAGCAGCAGCAAGAAGGCGGGCGGTTCGATTGGCAAAGATCAGCTCCTCCGGCAGATCCCGGCCGAGCCTGATTCCGATGCGTTCGACCGACTGCATACCTGCGAGCGAGTCGGCTCCGAGGTCGAAGAAGTCATCTTCGACACCGATCGATGAAAGATCCAGCTGCTCCATCCACGTGCGGAGGATCAGTGCCTCCAGTTCGGTCACTCTCCCGGTAGCGCCGGCGTTGACCCGGTGGAGTTCGCTCGGGGCGGGAAGTTGCCGGGCATCTAGCTTTCCGTTGGCGCTGGTCGGGAGTTCATCCACGGACACGTACGCGATGGGGACGGCGTGGGCGGGAACTCGGTCAGCAACCCAGGTGCGGAGGGCAAGCGGCGAGGGTGGTTCGTCGGCGGTCGACTCGAACCAGGCGGCGAGAGTTACATTCTCAGCAAGGCGAACCGCCGCCCGCTGAACAGCCGGATGTTGCTCCAACTGGAACTCCACCTCGGTCGGGTCAAGGCGGATGCCGCCCACCTTGATCTGCTCATCGGCTCGGCCCAGGTAGGTCAGCACGCCCGGAGCCACGAACCGCACAAGATCTCCGGAGCGATAGAAACGCCGTCCGTCCAGGTGAACGAAGGGTCCGGTTCCGGGTTCGGCGCCAAGGTATCCGGTGGTGACACCCCGGCTCGAGATCAGCAGTTCGCCGGGGACGCCAGCCGGAACCATGCCGTCGTAGGCGTCGACGACCCGTAGTTCGACCCCGGGAGCGGGACGTCCGATCGGAACTTCTGCGAACCGGTCATCGGGTTGCGCCTCGTAGATCATGCACCCGACGACCGCCTCGGTCGGACCGTATTCGTTGAAGAGTCGCGCGTCCTGTCGCCACGACCACAGGTCGCGGGTAAGTCGGGCGCTCAGCGCCTCTCCACCGATCACGATGGTGTTCATCGCATGTTCGTTGGGCACGAGACGCAGCAACAGCTCCAAGTGAGAAGGCGTGGCCTTCATCCAGGTGAGGGAGGGTGTGGAAGCGATCTGTTTGAGCCCGGGAACCCCGTCCTTGCGAATCACGACGAGTTCCCCGCCACAGAGAAGCGGAAGGAAGATGCTGGTAACGGTGAGATCGAAGGTGAGCGCACTGAACAGCGGCACGACGGGTGTTTCGCCCTCCGCCAGGTAGTGCGTCGTGGCGAAATGGAGATAGTCGGACACACCGCGGTGGGTGATGGGCACCCCCTTTGGTTCCCCGGTCGACCCTGAGGTGAACAGCAGATAGGCCTCGTCCGAGTCCGATACGGGTACTCGATCGATCGGATCGTCACAGTCTTCGGGCAGGTCGGTGAGCGTCGTACGGCATCCGGCTCGTTCGATCAGCGACCGTCGGCGCAGTTCGGGCTGGCACGGATCGATGGGCACGAAGCTGACCCCCAACCACCAGCAGGCGAGGAACGTGACGACCGCATCCGCGGACCGCGACATCTGTACCGCTACCCGGTCGCCGGCTCGAACACCGTGGGAGGTTTGCAACCATCCTGCGACCGACGCGATGCGCCGCACCAGTTCGGCTCCGGTGACGGTGACCGGGCCGTCGGTAATGGACGACTTCAGCAACGATCGTTCCAACCGCTCGATCGCGAGAGGAACTTCGGGGGCTTCGTCGTAGCGATCGACCCAACTTCGTAGTTGCAACGTTTCGGCGCTGGAAACTATCGGTTGTGAACCGATCGACGCATCCGGGTCATCGATCATGGCCCGGATGATCGACTCGAGATGGGTGGAGGGTCGCGCCGGGTCCCCGCCCGCGGCGGCACTGTTCACATCGATAATCAGCTGAGGGGTGGTGTTGGCGTAGGTGCTGAGCTGCAGTTGGAACAGGTGGCTGGGGTCGGTGGCGCCGGGGTGGACCCACTCGGTCGATACGGCGAAGTCGCCGAATGAGCTGATTCCGGCGCGGGGAATGATGTTGACGACCGCTTCCACATCGCTAAGCGATGGCGAGACTCCGGGCCGGGCGTTTCGAATGGTGGCCATGGCAGCCTTGGTCACCCGTTTGTGAAGGGAGCGATGGGTGTCGTGGGGTTCGATGCGAACGGCCACGGGGTAGACCTGCATGACGGGCCCGAAGATGTGGGCTGACTCGGGGGTCGACCGATTGTGGACCGGCAGGCCGATCGACATCTCGGTCATTCCGGTCACGCGATGCAGGTACAGCGCTGCGGCGGTGGTGAGGAATCCGGTCCAGGCGAGATCCTCGGAAAGCGAGGCGTAGTCGGCGGCCAAGCGGGAGGAGAGGTCGGCGGCGGGTAACGCAACCGTCGATCGGGTGCTTAGCGGACTCGGATCGTCGACCGGTTCGTAGAGCCGGGCCGCTCGAGGCATCGGTTCTCGATCGTCCCAGTAGGCCCGGGAACGTTCGGTGCGGCGGTCCTCAGCGGCGTCCAACTCTGCCGCCCATCGATAGTACGACGGCACCTCCATCGGTTCGCCGCCGTACACCCGCGCCGTCGTCTCAAAGACCGCAGCCGACGCCGTCGCGTCGGTGATGACGTGGTGGAGATTCAGATACCAGGATGACGTGCCGTCGGGATGGCTGATGATCACGCTGTCGATGCCACCGGTTGTCATGTCGAGCGGTTCTGCGGCGCGCCGGCGGGCCCACTCGGACGTCTCGCGTCGTCTCATGACGAGTTGTTCTGTGACCACCGGGTCGGGATCGATCGAAGCGGCCTCGCCGTGGATACGGGTTCTGAGCACATCGGACGCAGCCGCAACCGACGCGAATGCCGCCGCCAGCCGATCCGGATCGATCGGACCCGCGATAGTGGACAACAGGGCGGTGTTCTGGTGGGGCGAACTCGGCGTACGACGTTGAGATGCCCACAGTTGACGCTGCATTGGGGTGAGGGCGAGGTGAGGTTCCACTACTGACAACTTCGGCTCCGAACTCGATGCACCTGAGTAGTGCGACCAGTGTCTCGCACTACGGCGCTCCGGTCGTATTGGATGCTCTCGGTCCTGCTGGGGGCGGCGGGACCCCAGGTGGGGACCGGCGGTGGTCTGTACGGACTTCCCGTATGGGTATTACTTCGCATCACTCTGGCGTTTTCTCTGCATCCGCAGCACTGTGGGGCCCGTAAACCTTACGTGACCCACCCGCGTCGAATGACCCGGGCACGCACTGGACATACCGAAGGAATCCCAATGAAGATAGTGACCCGTAGCGCAGCGGCCATCGCCCTGATCTTTGCCTCGATGGCGGCGTTCTTCGTCAGTCCGGCGAGTGCCCATTCGGCCGGTGAGAGTTACGTTTACCTGAACGTTACCGAGACCGCCCTGGACGGCCGGGTCGACCTGCCCTTCACCGATCTCCGCGAGGTGCTCGGGTTCGAACTCAACGGTACCGACGAGCAGAACGCCGCCGAACTCGAATCACGGGTCGACGAGCTTGCGGCCTTCGCCGATACCCATCTCGACATCAATGGCTACGACCTCTCCTTCGGAGAGCTCGACTTCCTGTTCGAAGAAGAGGAAGACCTCGACTTCGCCATCCTTCCCTACGTCGCCGACACCCGGAGCGAGGAGGTGCCTCGTGTGTTCGAGGTGACCTTCGATCCCTTCGTCGCCGAACTCGACCGCAACGTGCTCGTGATCATCCAGAACGACTGGAAGGCCGGGATCTACGACAACGGTGAGGGTCAAATCAGCTCGGCCGTCTACACCTTCAGCGCCGGCAACGAAACGCAGACGATCGACCTCGGCGACAGCAGCTGGTGGCAGAACTTCAAGAGCAGCCTGGCGCTCGGTCTTGATCACATCCGCACCGGCCCCGACCACATCCTCTTCGTTCTCGTGCTCCTGCTCCCCAGCGTTCTCGTGTTCGGTGCCGGCGGCTGGAAGCCCTCGGACAACTACGGCGCTTCGTTGTGGCGGGTTCTGAAGATCGTCACCATGTTCACCGTTGCCCACAGCATCACCTTCTCGCTCGCCGGCCTTGGAATCCTTCCTCTGCCCGATGGCAAGATCACCGAATCGATCATCGCTTTGTCGATCGCCGCTGCGGCGTTGCATAACCTGCGGCCGATCTTCCCCAACCGGGAATGGGTCATTGCGTTCGTCTTCGGGCTCTTCCACGGCATGGGCTTCGCCTCGCTGGTGTCGGGCATCGAGGTTGACCGCAATACCCAGCTGGTCTCGCTCCTCGGTCGAAACATCGGAATCGAGATCGGCCAAGCCGTTGTCATCCTCGTGTGTTTCACCCTGCTCTACCTGCTTCGCAACACCGTGCTCTATCGCTGGGTCATGATGATCGGCAGCGCCGTGCTGACGTTGGTCGCCCTACTGTGGATGTATGAGCGCCTCTTCGAGCAGGAAGTTGGCATCGGAAGCCTCACCTTGAACTCGATGGTGGAGAAATTCACCCGCTACCCGCGGTCGGTGTATGTCATCGCAGCGCTTACCGTGGTAGCCGCCGGCATCCAGATGTATGAACGTCGGAATGACCGACTGGTCGATACCGTCGACCTGCCGACCATCGATACTGATGACAGCGATGAGCGTGAGCTTGTCGAGGTCTAACCCGAACTGAGGAGTTCACACACACATATGAAGATTCTTGTAGCAGGCGGCGGTGGTTTCATCGGAGGACATCTTGTCAACCGGTTGGAAGCCCAGGGCCACGAAGTTCGTAGTGTTGACTGGAAACCCCAGAGCGACTGGTATCAGGTCAGTGCGTCAGCCGAGAACATGGTTCTCGACCTGAACGAACGGGAGGCATGCCTCAAGGCGGCCGACGGGGTTGACCAGATCTACAACCTTGCGGCCGACATGGGTGGCATGGGGTTCATCGAGAACAACAAGGCTGCCTGCATGCTGAGCGTGCTCATCAGTACTCACATGCTGATGGCCGCTCGGGACAAGGACGTTCAGAGGGTGTTCTACGCATCCTCGGCGTGTGTGTACAACGGTTCCAAGCAGAGCGATCCCAATGTGACCGCTCTGCACGAAGACGACGCCTATCCGGCCGATCCCGAGGACGGCTACGGCTGGGAGAAGCTGTTCTCCGAGCGGATGGGCCGCCATTTCATGGAGGACTACGGCATCGAGTTTCGAACCGCTCGATACCACAACGTCTATGGCCCTGAGGGCACATGGACCGGTGGGCGCGAGAAGGCTCCTGCTGCGGTGTGTCGCAAGATCGTCGAAGCCAAGAACAGCGGCAACCACACCATCGAGGTGTGGGGTGATGGGCTCCAGACCCGGTCGTTCATGTATGTGGACGACTGTGTCAAGGGGACCGACATGCTGATGAACAGCGATATCCGTGTTCCGCTCAACATTGGCTCGGGTGAGCTGATCGCCATCAACGACCTCTATCGGATGGTCGCTGGTTTTGCCGGCATCGAGATCGAACTCAAACACGACCTCACCGCTCCCCAGGGTGTGCGCGGTCGTAACAGCGACAACACCCTCATCCAGGAGCACATGGGCTGGGAGCCCTCGATCTCTCTGGAAGAGGGAATGCGCAAGACCTACGAGTGGATCGAACAACAGGTTCAGGCGGCCGGTTAACCCGTCGATCACAACCTCATGGCGCCGGGACTTCTGCGTAGAACATTCACACCTCGCGCAGGCTTCCTTCACACCTCATCTGTAGGTTTGAAGCCATGACAGCGGCCGTCGACGAAGTAGATGACGGGCCGGAGTCACAGCAGCGTCGATCCCTAAAACACGACACGGCATGGAGCATCCTGGCTACCGGCACCAGGACGCTCGGTGCGGTCGGCATCTTCTGGATGTTGGCCCGCTACCTGGGAACAGACGAGTTCGGTCGGTACGCCGCCGCTCTTGCCCTGTTCCTGTTGGTAGGTGCATTCGTCACCCTCGGGACACCCCACATCGTGGTCAAACGGCTGAGCGTCGACCGCTCGGTTGCTCCCGAGAGTTGGGGAGCCGCCCTCCTGCCCAGCCTGATCCTGTCGGTGCTGGTGGCAAGTTTTCTCGCTGCTCTCGGAGACCTCGCCGTTCCCGGACTCGATGGCCGGGCCATCCTGCTGCTTGGGTTGGCCGAGTTCCTCGGCGTGGCGATCAGCCTTCCGGCGTCGCAGGCGCTTCAGGCACTGGACCGGTTCCCCCAATCGGCCATGCTCACGATCATGTGGACGATCCTCCGTTTCGCTTTTGTGGCGATCGCGTTCTTCGGCTTCGAAGAGCGGACCCCCTTTGCGGTGGGCGTGGCTCTGCTCTCCGCCAGCCTCGTCGCCGGTGCGGTGAGTTCAGGACTCTTGATTTCGATCGTTGGCCGTCCGCGATTCTCGATCGCCGCCAGCAAACAGATCGTTCGGGAGGGTTTCCCGTTCTCACTCACCCAGGCGAGCGGGATCATTCTGGGCGACATCGACAAGCAGATGCTCGTTCGACGCCCGACCGATGGTGCCACCCTTACCGGCATCTACAGCGCCAGCAACCGCGTTCTCGGACTGGTCGCCACCCCGGTCTATGCCGTCCTGGCTGCCACCTACCCCCGATTCTTCGCCAAGGGGGCCGAGGATGGCCTGCGGGGGACCTGGGGGTACTCCAAGCGCCTGATGGTGCCGGTGGCCGGCTACGCAATCCTGGCGAGCATCGGCTTGTTTATCACCGCACCTCTCGTGGACGACATTCTGGGCGCCGACTACAGCGACTCGATCGAGACGATTCGATGGATGTCGATCATTCCGATGATCCACCTGCCCGCGCTTCTGGCCGGGGAAGCGATCACCGGCGCTGGGCTGCAGAACACCCGCAACCGATTCATTCTCATGGCCGGTGGGCTCAACATCGTGCTGAACCTCATCCTGATCGGGCCCTACGGCATCTCCGGGGTGATCGTCGCCACCTACGCAGCCGAAATCTTCCTTTTGGGAGGACTTTGCATCTGGATTCGCCAAAACCTCGCAGAACGGTAAAGTAACCGCTGTTCGAGGGAGCACGTGTGTCCGCACTGTGGCGACAAGTTTCATATGAAGAACTGATCGGTGAGCCCGCGGTGCGCACCGAACCCGCCCTGGTCACGGGGCTACAGGTTCTTCCGAGCCTGTGGTCACCCCAGGACGTCATCGACGAAGTCGGTGATACCGAGGTGCCGATCGTTCACATTAGCCAGGGGGACTACGTGGACGGCGAGCGGCGGATGCGTTCCGTGCGTGACTATTACACCGAGATCACCGGGCCGCTGCCGACCGATCCGATTCCCTATCTGGCGGAGCTCTCCTACGACGAACACTTTCCGAGCCTGGCCAACCAGTTGATCGATCCGCCGGCGATCCCGGACGAAACCTTCCTTCAGCGGGTGATGTACTTCGGCCGGGGGGTGCATAGCCAGATCCACTTCCACACCGGTGGCAGTGCGCTTCTGTTCTGCATTCACGGCACCAAGATCGTGCGGCTCTTTGCTCCCGATCAGTCGGCCAACCTATACAAGGTTCGGGCCCGAAACTTCAGCCGAGTGCTTGTAAGCAGCGTCGGCGAGAACACCTACGAGTTCGACGAGAGCCGGTTTCCCGATTTCGCAGATGCGGAATACGTGGAATACGAGGTGCACGCCGGCCAGGCCCTGTACATCCCGATTCACTGGTGGCACAGCATCCAGAATCTGGATGACATCAGCCTGACGGCGGTGTACTTCTGGAATCAGTCGTGGAAGGACACCTGGCGGGATTTTGTTCCGCCCGAACTCCCGCCCCGCGGCATGCGGCTGGACTATCTGCGGAACATGTCGTATCAGTACGCGATCAACCCGCTGAAACGCCTGCGAAGGCGATAGCCGCTAGCTCAGCCAAAGGGGCTGGACGAAACCGGGTTCGGGAGCGATGGTCGTTTCGCCGGTTCCGATGTCGAACAGCAGAGCTGGCAGCGGTTCGCCCAGACCCTGACTGAATTGGCCCGACGCCAGCGAGATCGCGATCACGTTGTTCAACAGCACCATGTCCATTGCGTAGTACGCCCCGTTGTCCCAAGGATAGGAAGCGATGACCTCTTCGATGCCGGTCGATGTGTCGAACCGGTAGACACCCATCTGGTCCACGATTCCGGTGGAGGGATTGGGCACCGTTCCGAAACCGAAGATGTCGGTGCCGATCACGATCGCCTCGTCGTATTCGGGACAGCGGGGGTCGATGCCGTCAAAACAGTCGAAATCGTCGTCGGAGGATCGATACGGGCGGTCGCCGGTCTCGAGATCGATGGATGTCAGCTCGTAGTAACCCTCGCCATAGAACGTTCCAGCGACGAAGCGGTCGTCGATGAGGCTGAAGGACGTGGCGCTCTCGAATCCGCCGGTGACGGTGATTTCTCGTACGTCCCCACTTGAGACCGAATACGCCCGAAGGGTCTGGATGCTGTTCTGGCCATCGGGGTCGAATCGCTGATAGAGCACTTCAGCGCTGTCCGCATCACCGTCGGCGAGCCAGACGCCCTCGAGGATCAGCGTCTGTTCACCGGTTCCCACAAGCAATTCGCGTTCGGGAGTCACCCCGTCGCTGAAGTAGATGACATTGCTCTCCTGCTCCCGTTGGTAGACCCAACCCTGCAGTGGGATCTGAGCCAGAGTGACGATCGGACCCTCGATCACCGGGGTCGGTGGGCCAGCCAGCGCGCCCTGGGTTCGGGCCCCGCTCTTGTCCCAAAGGGTCACCGGAGCCGGAAAACCCTCACTGACGCTGAGCACCTCACCGAGTAGAGGTATGGACCCGCCCGGTTGTTCAGCTGCGGTTGTGGTGGATTCTGCGGCGCTAGTGTCGGAAACGGTTGTTGTGGTCGTTGTTTCCGTTTCGATCACCGTGGTGGACTCTTCGGTCGTTTCGGACGGCGCCGTGGTTTCGATCGCTGCGACCGCGGGCTCGGATCCGGAACAGCTCGACGCTCCCAGCAGGACTGCCGCAAGAACGGGAAGAAGATGACGCTTCATAGCTCCCAGCGTGCCACACCGCCTGGCGGGCATCGGGTCCGGCCCGGCCGATGGCGGTTACTTATGTCTGGGTCGGGTCGACGTCCAGTTCGACCATGAGGTCGTGGGCGAGAGCTTCCAAGTCGTTCTCGAGATCCTCCGGCGAGACGTCGGCGGGGAGTTCCAGGCGGGCGTTGGCCTGAAAGAGGTAACCGCCCTGCGGCGCAGGAATTGTTTCGGTCTGCAATTCGTCGATGCTTACCTTGCGTTGGGCCAGAGCTTTGGAGATCTCGTGCACGATGCCCGGGTGATCCTGTCCAACCAGGCGTAGTTCGACGACCGATGCGGGCGCCGCCGCTGAGTCGCTCGATGCGTGTTCGGCAGTGATGTGCAACAGTCCGTCGGCTCGGATCTGATCCAAGTCTGCGAGCAGTGACTCTGATTCCGCATCTGCAACGTTGACTTCCACCACCCCGGCGAACTTACCGGCTAGCTCTGCCATGTGGCTTCTGACCCAACTTCCGTTGCGGTCGGCGATGGCCCCACTGAGCACGTCGACTAGTCCGGATCGGTCGTCGCCGAGCACTGTGATGATCAGGGTGGCCATGGCAGGAGAGTACTCCTGTGGTCAGGATTGGGCGAACGAACGGGTGGGTGCGCCCAATATGGTTCCACGGGTGGAACTGTGCATCTTTACCGAACCTCAGCAGGGCGCCAGCTATGACCAACTTCTCTCGATCGCCAAGGCGACCGAGAGACATGGTTTTCATGGGTTCTTCCGTTCGGACCACTACCTGAAGATGGGGGATGGAGATGGCCTGCCGGGTCCAACCCATGCCTGGGTCACGTTGGCGGGTCTCGCCCGTGAGACCAGCACCATCCGATTGGGAACGTTGGTGAGTCCGATCACGTTCCACGATCCGGGTCCTTTGGCGATCATGGTGGCCCAGGTCGACGCCATGAGTGGCGGCCGGGTCGACTTCGGTGTCGGCTCCGGCTGGTTCGAGGCCGAACACGGCGCCTACGGGCTGCCGTTCGGGTCTCTCGGCGAACGAATGTCTCGTTTCGAAGAGGCGATGGAACACATCGTCGGCCTGTGGACAACAGCGGACTCCGAAACCTACAGCAGCGACGGCCCCGTATGGCCGTTCGACAACTCGCCCGCCTTGCCGAAACCTGCCCAACGGCCCCATCCGCCGATCATCATTGGCGGTCGAGGCAAGAAGCGAACCCCTGCGCTGGTCGCAAAGTATGCGGCCGAGTTCAATACCCCATTCGTTCCTGAGTCCGATCTGCCCGAGATGAGCCAGCGGATCTTCGATGTCTGCACCGAGGTTGGCCGAACCGAGATGCCTCGAATCTCCGCCGCCCTTGTTGCATGTGTTGGAACTGATGAGGCCGAGGTGGAACGGCGGGCCGCGGCGATCGGGCGCCAGCCTTCAGAGCTGCGGGAGAACGGACTAGCCGGCACCCCGGCCGAGGTACTTGACAAGGTCGGGCGATATTCCGCCATGGGGGTGGATCGGCTGTATCTGCAGACGCTCGACCTGGATGACCTCGATCACGTGGCGCTCATCGCTCAGAATGTTCTCCCGCACGTGTAACCGCAGGGTTAGAACGTGCCGGTGTAGAGGACGTCAGAGGTTGGTGATGTTGAACCTCCGGCGGGTTCGATCGTGATGCCCCAGGCCTGCGCCATTCCGCCGTCGGTCGCCACCACCAAAGCGAGGTCCCCGTCGGGTGAGGTGAAGATCCCGGCCGGCCGGGTCGCTTCGTCCGCGATGAGCCAGAGCTGATAGGTCTGTCCCTCGTCGAGGATGGGCAGCTGGGAACCGGTGACGGCGGCCTGGGCCATCGAAGGCGACCACACGATCTTCAGTGTTGTGCCGTCGGACGTGGTTTCGGAGATACGGGCGTCATCGGCGAGAGCGATCTCATCGAGCCCGGTCGGGGCAGTTCGGGGAGTGAGGATGCCGAAGACACCGATGATGAGGACGACAGATGCCGCCATTGCGACGAGAACCAATCGGCTGGCGGTGAGTTTCGGACGCGGTCGGGTCAGGTCGATCACCTGCCTCGGCTCGGCAGGAACCTGAGGAGTGCTGCCCAGGCTGTCGAGGACGCTGGCTCGAAGACTGACGGGCGGAGAGACGGCCGCACCCATTGCGACCGATGCTGCGGTCTCGCGGAACTGCGCCACCGCTTCGGCGCAAATGACACAGGACTTCAGATGGTTCTCGAAGGACAGCCGCTCAGCGCTGTCGTCGATGGCGTCCAGTGCATACGGTGCGGCCAATCGGTGAAGGTCGTCGCTCACATCAGTGCTCCCCAGCATGTTCATTCCGTGTCGTCTAGTTTCTCACGTAGTTTCGTCAGCCCGTCTCGAATCCGTGTCTTAATGGTTCCTTCGGCAACATCGAGAATCGAGGCGACCTCTCGATACGTGAACCCTCCAAAGTACGCGAGCGTCACCGACTCACGCTGGACGGAACTGAGTTCGGCGAGGCACTTCTGCACCCGCACCCGGTCGAGTTGATCGGCAACCATCTCGTGGACATCGACGCCCTCGGTGGGCTGCAGTTGAGCGTCTCTGTCGTCGCGTTGTCGTCGGGACTGTTCCGAGCGAACCCGGTCGACGGCGCGCCGGTGGGCCATCGTTGCGATCCAGCTCTTGGGAGATCCGTTGGCGCTGTCGAATCGGGGGGCCAAGCGCCAGAGTTCCAGGAAGATTTCCTGGGCAACCTCCTCCGACATCGCCGGGTCTCGGAGCACCCGCAGAACGATTCCGTACACAAGTGAGGAGAATTGGTCGTAGATGCGGCCAAATGCGGCCTCGTCGCCAGTTCCAGCCAGGGTGAGGTCGATGACCGAGTCGTCGGTCAGCGTCGAAGTTGTTCGAACCGGCCGACGGGTTCTGCGTCGGAACGTAGTGGTTTGCCCGGTTTGTTCGGTCCGGGTGCGGAGCGTGGGTTCGTTCATCGACCCACCTCGACGGTGGAGAACTGACGGCATACATCTTTGCTTCGGAGCCCGAGGGCATTCGGATTGGACCAATCCGAATGGGCCGTCGGCTCCGAACCCACGCCGTGACCACTGAACAGACATCCAAAGTTTCGATGCTGGAGGGCGCGCTGACCGGACTTGTTGCGGCGGCGTTGGGACTGGGACTGGCTGAACTGGTGGCCGGAATTTCTGCCAACCTTCGCTCGCCCGTTCTTGACGTAGGCAACCGGGTGGTTGACCTCGTCCCGGGGTTCTTGAAGGACATCGCTATTCAGCTGTTCGGAACCAAGGACAAGATTGCACTGTTGGTTGGTATCGCAGTGATGCTGGCGCTGTACGCGGCGGCACTCGGGATAATCGCTCGAAAGTTTCATATTCGCTATGCGCTCCTAGGGGTTGCGCTCTTTGGGGTCGTGGGCGCAGCCGCGGCATCAGCTGATCGAGCTGGCTCTGTCTGGTATTCGCCGCTTCCTTCTCTGATGGGCTCGGTGGTGACAGGACTAGCTCTGGTGTACTTGTCGGCAGAATTCGGTTGCACACAAGTAAAAGAAACTCCATCGTCACGTAGACGTTTTCTGGCCCACGCCGGAGCGGGGCTCGCTACGGCGGGAATCCTGGCTGCCGGAGGGCGTATGTTGAACGACCGATTCAACGTTGCCGCAGTTCGCGATGCCCTTGGCCTGCCGATTCCGGCGGATCCGCTGCCCTTCGCCACCGGTGTCGAAGCCGAGGGTGCCGTTCCGTTCTTCACGCCGAACGACGACTTCTATCGCATCGATACCGCCCTCGCAGTGCCTCAGGTCGATCCGGCCGATTGGACCCTCACGGTGAAGGGTCTGGTCGACGAGGAGCTCGTGCTCACCTACGACGATCTGCTGAATCGACGCATGGAAGAGTTCGATATCACGCTCACCTGTGTTTCAAACGTTGTTGGCGGTGGGCTGGTGGGTACGGCCCGTTGGCTCGGCGTGCGACTCGATGATCTTCTCGAAGAAGCCGGCATTCAGCCCGGCGCCGACCAGATCGTCGGACGATCGGTGGACGGGTACACCTGCGGATTTCCGGTCTCCACGCTGGATGGTCGGGACGCGATCGTCGCAGTGGGCATGAACGGCGAACCTCTGCCGCTCGACCACGGTTTCCCGGCCCGCCTGGTAGTACCCGGCCTCTACGGATACGTGTCGGCGACGAAGTGGCTGAGCGAGATCGAACTCACCACCTTCGACGCTTTCGATCACTACTGGGTTCCGCGCGGCTACGCCGCAGAGGCGCCGATCAAGCTTCAAAGCCGCATCGATACCCCCCGGGGACTGCAGAAAATCGATCCCGGCCCGTTCGTTATCGGTGGCGTCGCCTGGCACCAGACCATTGGAATCGAGTCGGTCGAGGTGAAGATCGACGACGGCGAATGGCAGGCCGCCGACATGGCTGATGCTGCGAACGACGTCACGTGGCGGCAGTGGAGCTTCCCCTGGGAAGCAACGTCGGGACGCCACTCCATCACGGTTCGCGCAAAAAACAAGAATGGAGCAATCCAGACCGACGAGCGCACCGAACCACTGCCAAACGGAGCGACCGGTCTTCACAAGACAGTCGTTCTCGTCAACTAGCGGCTTCACGTCGAAGTCGCACAACATCCCCCCACAGAAATACCGGAAGAGGAAACAAAGAATGAAGAACACCCTTGTACGAACGGGACGCAAACCAGCTCGTCGCTTCGCAATTGCGATGGCGGCAGGCTCGATGATGCTGGCAGCATGCAGCAGCGCCGAGGTTGCCGACACCACGACGACCACCGTTCCCGAAGAAGCAGCGATGGTCGACACGATGGGCGCCTTCGGCCCCGGCTGTGAAGCCGTTCCCGCCGACGGTGAAGGCAGCTTCGCCGGCATGGCCGATGATCCCGCCGGCACCGCAGCGTCGAACAACCCTGTCCTCAGCACCCTCGTGACCGCAGTGGTGGAGGCCGACCTGGTCGACACCCTGAACAGCGACGGCCCCTTCACGATCTTCGCACCCACCAACGACGCGTTTGCCGCCGTTCCCGAAGATGTCCTCGCCGCCGTTCTGGCCGACAAGGATCTGCTCACCAGCGTGCTCACCTATCACGTGATCGGTGGCGAGTCCCTCGACGCCGAGGCTCTCGGTGCTGCTGGCGACAAGGCGACCGTCGAGACCGGTTCTGTTGAATTCGGCTCCGACGGCACCACCGTCAATGGCGCCAACGTGATCTGCTCGAACGTGCCCGTTGCCAACGGCACCGTCCACATCGTGGACAGCGTGCTCCTTCCCCAGGTCGCCCTCGACGCCATCGCCGCAATGAGCGAAGGTTCGATGGAAGAAGACGGCGCCATGGATGAAGACGGTGCTATGGACGAAGGCTCAATGGAAGAGGCTCTAGCCCCCTCCGGCCCCGCCTGCGCCTCGGTGCCGGCCTCCGGTGAAGGCAGCTTCAACGGCATGGCCGATGATCCCGCCGCTACGGCAGCGTCGAACAACCCGTTCCTCACCACGCTGGTGACAGCAGTGGTGGAAGCGGACCTGGTCGACACCCTGAACAGTGACGGCCCGTTCACCATCTTTGCCCCGGTAAACGATGCGTTCGCCGCCCTCCCCGAGGACCAGCTCGCAGCGGTCCTGGCTGACAAGGACCTGCTCACCAGCGTCCTCACCTACCACGTGATCGGTGGCCAGTACAGCTCAGCTGAACTCGTCGCAGCCGGTTCGCTTGAAACCGTCAACGGTGGCGAAGTTACCTTCGGCGAGTCCGGTGGCAACATCACCGTCAACGGCGCCACCTCGGTCTGCATGGACGTTCCCACTGCGAACGCCACCGTGCACCTGATCGACACCGTTCTGCTGCCCAGCAGCTGATCCAGTCAGCTAACCGACGGCGGTCGGTTGGCATCGAATCTCATCTCTGGATGAGGTTGGGGATGTTTGGCCAGGTTTCCTCCGGGAAACCTGGCCGGTCCCGTTTTCGACGCCTTTCCAAACTCCCAAAAATCGTCCCCAGAACACATTCCCCCCCCAAAAAATCGTTGGGCCAGCACACTCATTGTGCTGGCCCAACGATTTGTGAGCCGAATGTGCTGTGCCGACGACGTTTCGGGGAGCGGGTGTGAGTTAGGGGGCCGGGACGGTGAAGGTGATCGATTGAGATACCCGTTCACCGGTTGCGGTGTGGGCGGTGACGACGACGGTGTTCGTACCCGGTGCGAGACGTGAGGATTGGAAGTAGCCGACCGTTGCCCACTGATCGGTGAGGCAATGATTGGACACGGGGTATCCCCAGTCGTAACGGCCGCTGCCTCCGGAGGTGACCACGAAGCTGGATCCGACGCACTTGTTGGCGGTGAAGCTGACTCGGGCGGTTGTTGCCGTGATCTCGGTGACCGAGAGACCCGAGATGCGCAGCGGTGCTTCGGGCTGTGCCTTGGTGGTCAACTGCACAACCCGCCTGGCGGTCTGTCCTGATTCGGAGCGGGCGGTGACCGTTACCGAATACGCAGTGTTGGGGCGAAGTTGGGTGCCGTTGTAGGGGACGCCGCCGAGCCGAACCGAGTGATTCCTGCGACAACCGTTCCCGGACAGGTCGAGTGATCCACCGCCGGAGATCTGGAAACTCACCGTGGCGCATTCGGTGGTGACGAAGCTCAACGTGGCCGACTCGAAGGTGGTCGTGGTACCGATCGCCCCGACCGCGAATTCGGCGACCGGTTCGGGTGGCGCCGTAGTGGTCGTTTCGGTGGTAGTTGGCTGAGTGGTGGTCGGCTGAGTGGTGGTCGTCGGCGATTGGGACGTCGTGGACGTCGATGAGGACGGCGCCGTTGTTGTGGGGACTGTTGTCGGGGGGACTGTTGTTGTGGGCGCTGGCGTCGGCGGAGTTGTCGGCGGCGTCGTTGGGGTGGTGGTTGGGGCCGGCGCAGGTGCGACCGGCGTCCGTGGCACGGTCGGCGCAGAGGTGGTCGCCGGTCTGGTCGTCGTCGGCCGGCGAGTGGTCGGTGCGGCATCGCCGCTATCAACACCGATCGGTTCGGCCGGTGCTGCGGTCTGGGGAGTGGTGGTTGGTGTTGTTGAGGGAGCGCTCGACTGGGTCGGCGGTGCAGTTGACGTTGAGGACGAAGACGCTGGGGGAGCGATCGTTGTGACACCAAGAACGGTCGGGGCTGACACAGCGTCGGCCGATTCGTTGTCGGGAGTGAGGAGCGAGCCGATGAATGCCACGCCGGTGATCAACAGCACCGCAGCGGTGGCCACGGTCCAGCCGCGGTAGTTGGCAAACGCGAGACGGACGCTGTTGGGTTCCGATGGAATGACAGTGGCCGCCTGCGGCGCAATCGGGACCGCAGACGTGGGTTCGGGCCGCCCGAATACTCCGAGTCCAGAGGGTGCGATCCGCCGCTGAGTCGGTGCCGCAGCCAGGTCGACGGTGAGATCCTCCCAATCCAGTGCGGGTGAGGCCGCCGACGGGTTGCCTCCCGGAGGCAGTACTCGAATCGTCGGACTCGGCTCGATTGCGTGCAGAAACAACGAGACCGAACCGAGGCGCATGGCACCACCTCCGACGGCACGTTCGATACCTCGCCTCACATGATCGGGAATTTCGGCGTAGATCCGGTGCGGCTCCGCAGATCCGGGAAGTCCTGCGGTCTCGTCGCCGCACAACATCGCGTGAAGGATCAGTGCTAGCGCAGCCACATCGACGGATTCGGCGGTGGTGTCTTCTCCGGCTTCGAGCCCACCGGATCGGCGCCGACCCAGCGCCACCTCGAAACCGGAAATGACCGGCCGCCGGGTCTCGGTCAATCGAACCTTGGACGGCGCGAGTTCACCGTGCACAAGTCCGTGGGCGTGCGCAGTCGAAAGGGTCTGGCCGACGGTCCGAACGAGCCAGACCGCATCCTCCCAGAAGATCGGACCGGGCGGGATCAATTCCGACAGTCGCTCCCCAGCGACTTCGGCTTCCACCGTGACACATGCTCCTTCGACCTCGAGGATCCGGTCCAGCGAGTCGATTGATTCGGAATCGCTGAGTAGTGGCTCCAGATCGACCGATGCCGCTCGAACGGCGTCGGGGTCGAGTCCATCCCGGTGGATGACGATCACCACCGGTTCGTCATCGCCGGTCACAGCCCGGAACGTGTCTCGATCGGGTTCGCTTTCGACGAACTCCCAGTCGTCAAAGTCCTCCAGCTCAAGCGTTAACGAGTGAGGAATGCTCTCGGATTGGTTCTGTTTCATTTTCAGGCTCGGAACTTTGGGTGATATTGGAAACGCCAATAGGTCCAACGGCCTAGTCGGAGCAACGGATTCGTTTTCTCGATGATTTGTGACTCCTTCGTTTCGGCGTTGAACATCGTCGACCGCGGGGCCATGATGAGGGCCGTGCCAGATCCCTCTCATAACTCCCGAGACAACATCTCGTCGAAGCGGGCCTCTGAGCTGATGACCGGTATCGCAGCGGGCGACGCAGCGGCTTACGAGTCGTTTGTTCGTGAGTTTGGGCCGTTTGTATTGGCTCGAGCGTTGCGAACGGTGCGGGACCGTGACCTGGCCGAAGATGTAACTCAGACCGTGCTGTCGGCGGTGTGGAGCAAGGCCGGAAGCTTTCAGGCCGTACGGGGAAACCTCTTCGCCTGGTTGCAGACGATGACCCGCAACGCGGGTATCGACGCACTGCGGGTCGAAGGGCGCCATCGTCGCAATAGCGAGGTCATGCTCCGCGGGGCGAAAGTTGAGACCGAATCCTCCGTCGGCGCCGGTCTGGAGCGTGAAGTTCACAGCCAGGTAGTTCGCACGGCTCTGGCACAATTGGGTGAAGATCAACGGATTGCTATCGAATTGGCGTACTTCCACGACCTTTCGTACGTAGAGGTTGCTGAACGGCTGGGCGAGCCGGAAGGAACCGTGAAATCGCGAATCCGCAGAGGAATGAAACAGATGGCTCGATTGGTGGGTGACCTAGATGAGTGAGTACGACAACGAGATGCACGAACTCGTTGGCGCCTACATGCTCGGTGCCATCTCGGCCGAGGAATTGGTCCAGTTCGAAGAACAT
>CALGOA010000030.1 GCA_937958015.1 uncultured Acidimicrobiales bacterium
GACGAGGTTGAGTCGATCGTCGGTGGCGCAACCGACATACCTCTCTACTGTCTGATCCTCGTGGCAACCCTGCTGTTGGGCATGGCCGAGGTGCTCTACGACAATGCTGGACAGACCGTGATGCCCAGTCTGGTGGTGACCGAGAATCTCGAAAAGGCCAACGGTCGGTTATGGAGTTCCGAGCAGATCGCGAACACCTTTGTCGGTCCGCCGCTGGGAGCGCTGCTTCTCGTACTGGCCTTCTCGGTTCCGTTCTTCGTGGATGCCGCAACCTTCGCCGTTTCGGCGGCCCTGATCGCCCTCCTCCCTAAACCGGCCGTCGCTGCCAGCGCCCCTGCAGCGGATCGGCCCAGCTGGAAAGCGGACCTTCGGGAGGGATTCGGTTGGTTGTGGAATCACGACCTTCTTCGGCCACTCGCCATCATCCTCGGGCTGCTGAACATGTTGTTCACCGCCACCGCAGCGATCCTGGTGCTGTTCGCTCAGGAGGTATTGGAGACCAGCCCCACCGAGTTCGCACTGCTCAGTACCGGTGGTGCGATCGGCGGGGTGCTCGGCGGTTGGAGTGCCTCCGCCATCGCCAAACGGATCGGCTCGGGAACCTCGCTGGCCGTCACCCTGCTTACGGGAACCGTGACCCAGTTGATCACCGGGCTTACCTCGTTCTGGGTCGTCGCATGGGCGATGGCTGCGATCTCGATGTTCGTGGCGGTGTTGTGGAACGTGATCACCGTCAGCCTCCGCCAGACGATAATTCCCGATGAACTTCTGGGCCGGGTAAACAGCGTCTATCGATTCTTCGCCTGGGGGATGATGCCGATTGGAGCCTTCGCGGGCGGCGCGATCGTGTCTGTGCTCGATGGTCCACTGTCGCGGGAGACGGCGTTGCGAATGCCCTTCTTCGTGGTGGCGGCTGGCCAGATCCTGCTGGCCGTTTTCGCCATTCCCCGGCTCACCACGAGCAAGATCGAAGCGGCGCGCGATGCGGTCACCCAGGCGGACGACAACTAGCTGATCCAAAGAACGGCGGGTGAGCTTTCCCGGCTCCACCTCAACTGCGCTGCAGGTGAGTAACCTGTCGGCCATGGTCTGGATCTTCGGCACTATCTACATTGTGATCGGCGGAGTCCTGCTCACCCTCGTCCTACTTCACAGCGGCCGCGGTGGCGGTCTTTCCGACATGTTCGGTGGCGGACTTGGTGCCGCAGCTGCAGGCTCCACCAGTGTTGAGCGCAACCTCGATCGGCTCACCGTTCTGTTCTCGGTGATCTTTGGGTTCCTCACCCTGGCCCTAGCGTTCATCATGGACAGCTAACCGAAGCTCAACCGCCGAGAATCGCTCCGAACTCGAGCCCCGGGCCGCCTCGCGCCGGGTGGTCGACCTAGACATTTGCCCGACGACGTGATCGTCTGTCGGCCCCACCGAGCTGTTTGCGCTGGTCAGCGACAGCCCTTCCGGACTGGAGGCGGGTGTGATGAGTGCCCTCAATTGTTACGTCATCGCTACGGGGAACCCCTGCTCACTAGATGCCTGATCTGATCACCGGCTATCGTGCGCCGAATGGACGCACACGTGGACCGAACGGGCATCTGTTGATCGGGGGCAAGCCAGTTCTCGAGGTTGACGGTCTAAAGACCCAATTCAACACCCAGGACGGAACGGTCCACGCCGTGAACGGCATCAGTTTCGATCTCCACGAGGGCGAGTTCCTCGGTGTGGTGGGGGAGAGTGGCTCCGGCAAGAGCGTGTCGATGATGTCGCTGCTCAAACTCATCCCCATGCCGCCCGGCGAAGTTGTGGACGGCACCGTGACGTTCGACGAGAAGGACCTCCTTCAGATCGACGTCGACACACTTCGGAAGGTCCGCGGCGGTGAGGTGGGGTTCATCTTCCAGGATCCGATGACCTCCCTCAACCCGGTGTTGACGATCGGCAACCAGATCACCGAATCGCTGGATCTGCACACCAAGCTGAGCAAGAAAGAAATGAACACCCGGGCACTGGAACTGCTCGAACTAGTGGGGCTACCCGACGCCAAACAGCGGCTGAAGTCCTACCCCCACGAACTGTCCGGCGGTATGCGTCAGCGGGTCATGATCGCCATGGCGCTGGCCTGTGAGCCCAAGGTCATCATCGCCGATGAACCAACCACCGCTCTCGACGTGACCATCCAGGCCCAGATCATCGAGATCGTCCGCGATCTTCGCGCCAAGCTGGGAACCGCACTGATCTGGATCACCCACGACCTCGGAGTGGTTGCGGGCCTTGCCGATCGGGTGCTGGTTATGTACGCCGGGCGAATCGTCGAGGAAGCACCGGTCCGGGAGTTGTACGCCAATCCGCAGCACCCCTATACCCAGGGGCTGCTGGCCTCGGTGCCGCGGCTCGACCAGAAGGGTCAGGCCCTTTCCAGCATCGAGGGCCAGCCACCCAGCATGTATTCCGCACCGACCTCGTGCAGTTTCGCGCCTCGATGCCCGCATGCGTTCGAACGGTGCTGGAACGAACTGCCCGAACAGCGGGTCCGGTTCCCGGGTCACAAGTCCGCGTGTTTTCTCGACTTCGAAAATGGGGAACCGATCAAATGACCGACATCGCAGCAGGCTCCACCGCCACCGCAGCCCGCAAGGGTGAGGCCATCCTCACCGTGACCGATCTGAAGAAACACTTCCCGATCATGAAGGGAGTCTTCCGCAAGCAGGTTGGCGCAGTCCGCGCCGTCGACGGGGTCACCTTCGACGTGTACCGCGGAGAAACCCTGGGTCTGGTGGGGGAGAGCGGCTCGGGCAAGTCGACCACCGGTCGGGTCATCCTTCAGCTCGACAAGGCCACGTCCGGATCGGCCAACTACGAAGGCGAAGAGCTCACAACGGTCAGTGGAAACCGCATGCGCGAGCTTCGCAAAGAGATGCAGATGATCTTCCAGGATCCTCATGCGAGCCTCAACCCCCGCATGACGGTTGCATCGATCATCGGTGAACCTCTCGTCGAGAATTCGACGATGAACAAAGAGGACCGTCGGAAACGAATCGATGAACTTCTGAGCCTGGTCGGACTGGATCCAACCCATGCCAACCGGTACCCCCACGAGTTCTCCGGCGGGCAACGTCAGCGCATCGGAATCGCCCGTGCCATCGCTCTTAACCCGAAGTTCATAGTCTGCGATGAGCCCATCGCGGCGCTCGATGTGTCGATTCAGGCTCAGGTCGTCAACCTTTTGAAGGACCTGCAGGAAGAGCTGGAACTCACCTACCTTTTCATCTCCCACGACCTCAGCATGGTGCGCCACATCGCCGACCGCGTCGCCGTGATGTACCTCGGGAACCTGGTCGAACTGGCCCAGGTCGATGAGCTCTATGACAACCCCCGTCACCCCTATACGCAGGCACTTAACAGTGCTGTGCCGCTTCCGGACCCCGTCCTGGAGGCCACCCGTCAGCGGGTGATTCTGGAAGGTGACATACCAAGTCCGGCCAACCCACCTCCGGGTTGTGTCTTCAGTACGCGCTGTCCGATCTCCACCGAGAAATGCTCGGCGGAGGTGCCGGTTTGGCGTGATTTGGGCGACAACCATTGGGTGTCATGTCATTTCGCTGAGATGACATGACGTTCTGACGCATCGAGTGGTTTAACCACTCGGTGTTACAGTGCCCCCATCGCTTTATGTCGGCTTTCTGCCGACTCGATACAGAGGAGAGAACCTTATGAAGAAGCTCATTGCGCTGCTTGCAGCGCTTGCGCTGTTGGCCGCAGCCTGCGGCGGTAGTTCCGATGAGGGGGCATCTGACGACGACGTCTCGTCAGATGATTCCACCACCGAAACCACCTCCGGAGACGACGGCGACGGCGACGACGGAGATGATGAAGCCGCTCCCGAACCGGCTCCTGAAACCGCAGCCGGCCAGGGTGGAACCCTGAGCCTGCTCCAGTGGCAGGCCCCTTCGCAGGCAAACGCCCTGCTGTCCAACGGAACCAAGGACCTCCTTGCCGCGTCGCTCGCCCTCGAGCCGCTGGTCGAGTGGGACCCCGCCGGTAACGTTGTGCCCGCCCTCGCCGCCGAGGTCCCCACTGTGGGTAACGGCATCTCCGAGGACGGACTCACGATCACCTACAAGCTGAAGGAAGGCGTGCTGTGGTCCGACGGAACACCGTTCACCTCCGACGACGTGGTGTTCACCTACGAGTACTGCCTCAATGAAGAGACCGGTTGCTCGGTCGAGTCCTTCACCGACGTTGCCTCCGTTGTGGCCGACGATGACCTCACCGTCACCGTCACCTTCAACGAGCCCAAGCCGTACCCGTTCGTGCCCTACGCCGGCTACACCAGCCCGGTCATCCAGCGCGCTCAGTTCGAAGAGTGTGTCGGCGCCGCCGCCAAGTCCTGCTCCGAGCAGAACTTCGCTCCCATCGGTACCGGCCCGTTCGTCATCACCGAGCTTCGTCCCGAAGACACCGTCACCGCAGTGTTCAATGAGAACTACCGTGGCGTTTCCGAAGGCAAGCCCTTCTTCAGTGGTGTAGAGATCAAGGGCGGCGGCGACGCCGAAGCCTCAGCTCGTTCGGTCCTCGAAGTTGGCGAAGCCGACTACGCATGGAACCTGCAGGTTGCTCCCGAAATCCTCGCTCCCATGGAGGCCGCTGGAATCGGTCGTATCGAGTCGGCCTTCGCAGCCAACGTCGAGCACATCAACCTCAACCAGACCGATCCGTTCGCTAGCCCGCCTTCGGAAGGTGTCCCGAACCCACTGTTCGTCGACAACCCCGACCTGCACCGTGCACTGTCCATCGCCATCAACCGCGATGAACTCGTTGCTGTTGGTTACGGCCCCACCGGCCGCCCGACCTGCAACATGTGGCCGGTAGGCGCTGAGAACAGCACCAACAATGACTGGTGCCTCACCCAGAACATCGAAGAGGCCAACAGCCTTCTCGACGGTCTCGGTTACCTCGACACCGATGGCGACGGCATCCGCGAGGCAGACGGCTATGGCCCTCTCTCGTTCGACTACGTCACCTCCACCAACGCCGTGCGTCAGAGCAACCAGGAACTGATCAAGGCTCACTGGGCCGAGATCGGTGTTGAAGCCAACATGCTGAACGAAGACGCCAGCCTGTTCTTCGACGGCACCTGTGCCAGCGACGCTTGCATCTGGAAGTTCTTCACCCCGATGCAGATGTTCACCAACGGAGCCTCCGGCCCCGACGGTCCCGGCTACCTCGAGGCATGGCGTTCGTCGCAGATCCCCACCTCGGCCACCAACTGGGGCGGCGGCAACATCCCCCGTCTGAACAGCGCCGAGTACGACGCAACCTATGAAGAGGTTGCAGTACTTCCGCTGGAGGATCCGGCCCGTGCCGAAGGTGTGATCAAGCTGAACGACATCCTGTCGAACACTGCGATCATCCCGCTCATCCACCGTGCAAGCCCCTCGGCCTTCGCTAACTCCATCCAGGGAGTCGGCGAACTGAACGCCTGGGACAGCGAGTACTACAACATCGAAGACTGGTTCCGCAGCGAGTAATTCTCTCTGTGCAACATGAGTGGGGGTGCCGTCGCAATGGCGGCACCCCCGTTCTTGGTGCATAGTTGACATTCGTAGGTCGTCTGGGGAGTCGACCGAAACGCTGATCGGGAACTCATGGTTCGTTTTGTCATTCGAAGAACGCTTCTAGCGATTCCAACGATCCTGGTGATCAGCCTGTTGCTCTTCACGCTTTTGGACCTTGCCCCCGGTGACCCGACCGGTCAGCTTCCCCTCACGGTGCCAGCCGAAGTTCGCGAACAGATCCGTGAGTCGCTGGGTGTGAACGATCCGTTCCTGCAGCGGTGGTGGAACTGGAACAAGCTCATGACCGTGAACGAACCGATCCATGCCTTCGAGCAGGTGACCGGTACGTGTTTCGGTGATTGTGAAAACCGCGACCGCATTATCTCGTGGTCCTCCCGGGCGCCCGCAATGGACATCATCTACCAGCGGGTTCCCCAGACATTGTGGGTTCTGGGCTTGGGGCTGTTCTTTGGCGTCCTGCTAGCGGTTCCCATCGGGACCTATCAGGCATACAAGCAATATTCGTTCTTCGATAACGCGGGCACGTTCGTGACCATGCTGGGGTTCTCGGTCCCGGTCTTCGTGATCGGCCCGGTGTTCATCTATATCTTCTCGGTCAAGTTGGGCTGGTTACCCACCTTCTACAAGACCACCCACGACGTGAAGTGGACCGAGTGGAGCACGATCTGGTTCCAGATCAAACAGCTCTTAATGCCCGTGGCGGTGTTGACGCTGTTTAACGCCGCTTCGTTCGGTCGATTCACCCGCGCTTCGGTGCTTGAGAACCTGAACGAGGGGTATGTCCGTACCGCCCGTTCGAAGGGTCTCGGCGAGGGCCCCGTCGTTACCAAACACGTGCTGCGCAACAGCCTGATTCCGGTCGTGACGCTGCTGGCGCTCTCGATTCCCGGCATCTTCGGCGGCGCCATCATCACCGAGAACATCTTCCGGGTGAACGGGCTGGGACAGTTGCTGCTGGTCTCGATCGGTCAGAACGACGTGCCGATGGTCCAGACGCTGGTCTTCATCTTCGCCTTCCTCACCGTGATCTTTAACATCATCGCCGACATCCTGTACGGCTTCCTCGACCCCAGGATTCGTTATGACTGATGCCGTAAAGCCAATCTCCGAAGAAGCTCTGGGCGTGCAGCCGAGCGCCAGTGGTGCACTGATCGCCGGTGCTCAGGCAGAGGCAAATGAGCTGGGGGAGTTCCGCTCGCTCAAGACCGATGTGTGGCGTCAGTTCCGACGTCACAAGGGAGCCATGCTCGGTGTCGTGCTGCTCACGATCATCACGCTTGCCTGTCTGATCGGTCCGATCATCCTTCCGTTCGACACCTCCACCCCGGTCGT
The DNA here is from genome assembly GCA_937958015.1 of uncultured Acidimicrobiales bacterium. Lineage (GTDB taxonomy): Bacteria > Actinomycetota > Acidimicrobiia > Acidimicrobiales > SZUA-35 > JABDIY01. The sequence goes on from CALGOA010000030.1 coordinate 6,904, forward strand.
TACCAACGCCAATCGGCCGGCTGGCTGGCCCCATATCTGGGGCACCGACAACCTGGGCCGCGATGCGTTCGCTCGAGCGCTCATCGGCGGCCGTATCTCGTTGGCCGTGGGTTTCACCGCCATGATCGTTTCGATCCTGGTAGGAACGCTGGTCGGCGTGGTTGCCGGCTTCTTCCGCCGGATCGACGGGCCGTTGATGCGCGTGACCGACCTCTTCCTCTCACTCCCGCTGCTGCCGGTTCTGCTGGTGGTCGTGGTGTTCTTCCGGGATCCGATGCAGGATGCGCTTGGTCCGTCCCTCGGCATCTTCGTACTGATGGTTCTGATCATCGGCGGAACGAGCTGGATGCAGACCGCCCGTATCGTTCGCGGCGAGGTGCTTGCAGTGAAGGAGCAGGAGTTCATCCTGGCCAGCCGCAGCATCGGTACAAAGCCGCGCCGGATCATCTCCAAACACATCGTGCCGAACGTTCTGAGCCCGGTCATCGTGGCCGCATCGTTGGGTATTGCCGTGGCGATCCTCACCGAGTCGGCCGTGTCGTTCCTCGGTCTGGGTTTCCCGCTCGAACTGCCCACTTGGGGGCGCCTGCTCAACGAGGCTCGCAACCGGATGACCCTCAACATCTGGCTGGTCATCGGACCTGGTCTGTTGTTGTCGCTCACCGTGATGAGCGTCAACTTCATCGGTGACGGTCTACGAGACGCTCTCGACCCCAAGGCCCGCTCCAACGGCTAACCGCCAACCGGATCGGCGGCCTGCCACCAGTGACACTGACAATCGGCGCCCCACCCACACCGAGATCTACGTTCCGCTGGCATACGACGTAGTTCGTCAACCTCAACAACCGAAACCTGCTGATCGTCAATCTCGGCACACGGGAATGGCGCAATTCGGTGTGACAGATAGTCGTATGACGCTATGATCTCCTAGCCCTCTCGTCGGAGTGGCGGAATTGGCAGACGCGCCAGCTTGAGGGGCTGGTGTCCTTAGGGACGTGGGGGTTCAAGTCCCCCCTTCGACACAAGAAAAGCTCCTGCCTTGTGCAGGAGCTTTCTCCGTTTTGGTCCGCGCCGAATCGGCGGCCGGGCGTCGGGATTGCTCACCTCGGTGCGCCTTCGGTAAGGTTCGCGCCCCAACGAGTCAACTGAACGTGTGAG
>CALGOA010000031.1 GCA_937958015.1 uncultured Acidimicrobiales bacterium
GTGGAATGCCCGGAGGCTGCGCCTCCGTGGCGACGGAACGGCCCCGCTGGAGGCGACAAGCACAGGCTTGCCTGATGAGGCGCAAACGGTCTACCCACCTGCTTGATGAGGACAACACCCTTGCAGCCAGCGCCTAAACAAACCCAAACGGTTTACCCACCTGGCTTGATGAGGACAACACCCTCGGAACCAGCACGTAAGTAGGGCGCAATCGGTCAACCCAAAAGCGTGAATCCAATCGGTCTACCCAAAGGCGTGCGTTCACACAGACCCTCGGAGCCAGCGCCTAAGTAGGGCGCAATCGGTCTACCCACAGGCTCGGCGGTTCACCGACCGTTGCAATCAGTCCCGAACTACATACCGATCCTCTGAGCTGGGCAAACGCGAGATCGGCACCCCGTGCGGGGATAGATGGTTGACGTTGATTCGATTTAGCACTAAATTGATCGATAGGAGGACGTGATGGACACCGAGTTCGCACTTCTATTTACCGAGACCGACACCGAGTGGCGTGAACAAGCACTCTGTACGGATATGACGCTGGTCTTCTTCGGCCCCGCCGCCGAACGACCCGAACGTCGAGTGGAACGTGAGGCTCTCGCCCGTTCGTTCTGTCGAGTGTGCCCGTCGGTCCTGCCGTGTCGTCGAGCCGGCCGTATGAATCGCGAACACGGAATCTGGGGTGGCGAGAACGATGAGGAACGTGCTGCCGCCGGGTACGCACCCCGCTCCCCGAGCCGTCGATCGGTAATCCAGGCCCGGGACAACTCCCGCCAGGTCGCCGAGGCATCCCCCCTCGAATCCATCGACGAGGACGGCAACAGCGACCTTCTCGATGAAATGATCTCCGAGGGTTCGCTGTAACCACTCAGGGCGAGATACAAAGGCCCATGTGTACGACGCGCTGTTGGTTTTGAGCTTTGGCGGGCCCGAGGGTCCCGACGACGTCATGCCGTTTCTCCGGAACGTCACCGCCGATCGGAACGTGCCCGATGCTCGGCTGGCGGTCGTAGCAGAGCAGTACAAGATGTTCGACGGTCGTTCGCCGATCAACGATCAGAACCGAGCGCTCATCGACGCCCTTCGCCGCGAGTTTGCCGACTTCGGCATCGAGCTTCCGATCTACTTCGGAAATCGGAACTGGGAGCCGTACCTGCCGGACACGATCCAGCAGATGGTCGATGACGGCATTGGCAACGCGCTCGTTTTGGCCACCTCGGCGTTCTCCTCCTACAGCGGTTGCCGCCAGTACCGCGAGGACCTCGAGCGGGCTGCTGCCCAGATCGGACCAGACGCTCCGGGCCTTCACAAACTGCGTCTCTACTACAACCATCCGGGCTTCGTTGATGCGGTGACCGAACGGGTACAGGAAACCATGCGGCCCGGCGATCGACTGGTCTTCACCGCCCACTCGATACCTCTCACCATGGCGGCGCGCTGCGACTACGAATCACAGCTGAATGAGATCGCTGCCATCGTCGCCGATCGTCTCGGGGCTCCGTGGGACCTCGCCTTCCAGAGCCGAAGCGGACCGCCACACATCCCGTGGCTGGAGCCCGACATCAACGACCATCTGGTGGCGTTATGCGATAAAGGGCACGACGAGGTCACGATTGTGCCGTTGGGTTTCATCAGCGATCACATGGAGGTTGCATTCGACCTCGACGTGCAGGCGGCCGAGACCGCGGCCTCGATCGGAGTGGGAATGCGTCGGGCACCAACGGTCGGTACGCACCCGTTGTTTGTCTCGGCGATCCGAAACCTGGTGCAGGAGAAGATCGATCATGCACCGGCGCTGTGGTTGGGGAAGGCCGGCCCCTGGCCCGATCCCTGTCCCGACGGGCATTGCTTGGCCCCCACCGGGTAGCAGCAACTCCGCTCAGCTGCGCTTGCCCGTTTCGAGTTCCCATGCCCGATGGGCTTGCCCGATCGGTGTGCTCGGGTCGGCATCCACAAACGGCCAGAGTTCCTCTGCGATCCCCCGCCAATTGGCCGTGGCATCGAGCTGCGCGAAGAGTCCCATGAGACCCAATGTGATTCGTTGGAGCACGACGAACGAGGGCGGCACATTCAGTTGTTTCATCAACGATCCGTGCTCGCTGTTCATGTCGAAGAGTTGTGCGACACCGGCGCTGGCGTACTCGTCGTCGATGGTGACCAGCCCGTCGTGCATCACGTATCGGTAGTAGAACGCGAAGTAGTCGATCACCTCGGCATCGGAGTGTTTGGCCTCACGATCCAGAAGGCCCGCTTCCTCGATGAGTTTCCGGAACGCAGCCGGATCGTGGTCGATCACCATGTGTTGAATCAGGTCCTCGAAAAGTTTGGTTTCGTCGGCCCCGAACTCTTTCACCAACCCGAAGTCGAGAAACGTCACCTTGCCGCCCGGCTGAAAGAGGTAGTTGCCGGGATGCGGATCTCCGTTGAACGAATGGAGCCTGTAGATGGCGCCGAACGAGAACCTAAACAACGTCTCAGCTGCGAGGTTCCTCTCCTCCGCTGACCATCCCACCACCTCGGAGAATCGAACTCCCTCGGCGAGGTCGCTCGTCAGGATTCGCTTCGTGGAGTAGCGGGGGTGCACCGCCGGGACCGTGACGTGGGGATGGCCCCGGTAGTGATCGTGGAAACGTTGCTGGCGTTGGGCCTCCAAGGTGTAGTCCAACTCTTCGATCAGGCGTTCTTTCAACTCGGCGATGATCGGTCCCTTTTCCAGGCCGGGGAACATTGCCGCCATTCCTCCGAAGAGCCAGTCCGCGTTGCCGAGGTCGCTCTCCATCGCCTCGCCCACGCCGGGGTACTGCACCTTGACCGCAACCGCTTGGTCCTCGTGAGTGATCGCTCGATGGACCTGGCCGATGCTTGCCGAAGCCAGAGGAACCGGGTCCCATTGGGCGAACAACTCTTCGGGACGGGCTCCCAGTTCGGCTTCGATCTGCTGGGCTGCCAGTTCGCTACTCATCGGCGGGGCGTCGTGCTGCAGCGACGCCAGGGAGTTTCGAACGGTGTCGGGCAGACCGGTGTCGATGTAGCTGGCCATCTGGCCGATCTTCATCAGGGCACCCTTCATCTGGCCCAGTTCAGCTGCGACGTCCTCAGCGGTCTGAAGCTGGAAACGGGTGTCGAGTTCTTCAGCCTGGGCCGCGTCGGCGAACACCCGCTGGGCGCGGTAGCGGGCATACCGACCGCCACCCTTCACACCCAGCTTGGCGAGACGAAGGTTGCGGGTTGCGAGGCGGCGGCTCGAGACCGCGGAGATCCCGACGGCGGGACCGCCAAAGAACCCTCGCGCCCGGACGGCTTCGAAAAGCCGCCAACCGGCAAGGAGCGCAACCAGGGACAGAACGACGCGCCGGATGGACATACCGGCAAGGGTACGAGAGGCGCGTCCGCCCACGTCGAACGCTATGTTTCGGTTCGTGCGGTCTGTCGTCACACGGAGGCTGGTCCTTCGATCCTGGAGCGAGTCCGATCGACCGGTGTGGAACCAACTCCACACCGACGTCGCCGTCCTGCAGTTCATCGGGACCTCTTCCGCACCATCCCCTGACTCGATCTCGGATCGATTCGCCGAATTGGTGGGCGAGGACGGAACAGACCCGGCCCGCAGCTTCGCATGTGAGGTGATGGACAGTCCCGGCCCCCCGGTTGGGATGGTCGCGTTGACACCCGTCGATAACGAGGACCACACGGCCGAGGTGTCGTGGCGGTTTCTTCCCGAAGTGTGGGGCAACGGCTACGCCACCGAAGCGACGAGGGGGCTGCTGTCATGGAGCTTCGAGTCCGACGACTTCACCACGGTCACGGCTCGAATCCAGATCGCCGACAAACGCTCCGTTGCGGTGGCGGGCCGACTCGGTCTCGTCGCTCATCACCGCACGATCGACGTGCCATCGGAACGATGGATCGACGTCTATCGGACCACCGACAAGGACTGGGACGGCTGATGGGACGACGTCTTCACAGTGCCGAGAGAGATTCCTACGATCACGTCACCCCGGCGACGCTCGCCCGTACCCGGATCCACTCGTTCCCGTGGCTTCCGGGGTCCTTTCTGGCGATCACACTGGGCCGCCGCATTCTGCTCACAACCAAACAGCCCGACGATGGCACGTCGCACCTCATCGCCCACGAGTTGGTTCACGTCGAGCAGTGGTCCGAGCGTGGCGTTCGAGGATTTCTCATTTGGTATGTCGGCGACTTCGCAACACAACTGCGACAGCATCGACGCTGGATGCCTGCCTACCGCGATGTGGAGGCTGAGGTCGAGGCTCGCAATATCGCTCAGGAATGGTTTCAGCGACGTCGCAATCGCTATTAGACAACGCTAGTTCTTCACCGGCAGGGTGATCGAGAGCTTGGCCCCCTGGTCGTCGTTGTTTGACGCTTCACAGGTTCCGCCGTGGAGGCCGACGATCGTCTTGGCGATGGCGAGCCCAAGCCCTGCGGTGCCGCTCTGGTCACCCCGCCGGAACCGCTCGAACACATGGGGCAACATCTGAGGATCGAAGCCGGGTCCGTCGTCGATGACGTCGACGACAGCGGTCTGCCCATCGAATCGGGTGGTCAGTGTCACCTTGCCGGCTCGGGCCGCTGCGTTTCGAACGATGTTGTCGAGGACCTGACGTAACAGCGCATCATCGGCGTCGACCACTACCGCATCGCCCGGTTCTGCCTCGATCACGGTTCCATCGACCCGCACACCCGCAGCAACCTCTTCGGCGAGCAGGTCGAGTCGGAGCGGCGCCTTGCGCGGTTGGGCCTGCCCCGCCTCGAGCCGGGCGAACTCGAGCAGTGCGCTGACGCTGGCGCCAGCCCGTTCGGTGGCGTCAAGGATCTCCTGCAACGACTCCCGGTACTCGTCGTTGCTGCGTTCCCGACTGAGAGCGTGCCCCGACGATGCCTGAATGATGGCGAGCGGGGTGCGCAGTTCGTGGGCCGCGTCGGCGATGAAATCTCGATTGACACCATGGGCCTGTCGAAGCGCAGGCGCCTCACGCCCGGTCCACCAGAACGCAGTGGCACCCGCCGCCAGCCCTGCGAGAAGGGTTCCGAGAACAGCGGTCCAGAAGGCCCGTCGGATGGCGTCGTCCTGAGGGGCTCGGTCGATGATCGCCACCAGCACCTCACCCTGACCGAGATGCACCGCGTACGAGAACCACTTGTCTCCCAGAAAATCGAACTCTGCGGTGGCGGTCTGATCCTCGATCGCCGGTTCGGCGAGAGGAAGCAGAGCCGGCTCCACGAAGGACTCGCCGATCGGGTCGGACCAGCCATCGCGAATCTGCACCTGCCACGTGTTGTCCGGTGCGTCCGCTTCCTCCCGCCAGTGGTACAGGATCTGCCGGACCTGTTCCTCACCCTGAGCGATCGACAGTTCCCGTTCGTCGGCGATGACGTCGGAGTACCACCATGCTGCGACGGCGCCGGTCAGCAGCAACGCGGCGATCGCAGTCGCCGCAATGGTTGCGATTCGATTCGGTGTTGTGATCATGTCGCCTCCGTGAGCACGAGCCAGCGGTAGCCGACGCCCCGTACGGTTTCGATTGGATCGGCATCATTGCTGTCGCCGTCGAGTTTGCGTCGCAGGTTCGCAATGTGGACATCCACCACGTTGGACAGGCCGTCGTAGTTCGTGTCCCACACCTGCTCGAGCAGATCCTCGCGCCGACACACCTCACCCGGGCGGCGCATCAGATGCTCCAGGAGAGCAAACTCGCGAGGTGTCAGCGGAACCAGGACCGGCCCGGCTGGCGTATCCCTCCACACCGAGTGGGCCGCAGCGTCGAGCCGGATCCCACCCTGCTGCAGAACGGGAGAAACGGCCTCGGGCGGGCGGCGAAGAAGGGCGCGCACCCTGGCGGCCAGTTCGGGATAGGCGAAGGGTTTGGTGAGGTAGTCATCGGCTCCGGCGTCGAGTCCGGCAACGGTGGAACCCACGCCGTCACGGGCTGTCAACATCAGCACGGGAGTGGTCATACCGCCGGAACGCCGAGACGCACACAGGGTGAGCCCATCACCATCGGGGAGTCCGAGATCCAGGATGACGAGCTGGTACGGGTTCAGATCGAGGAGTTCGTTGGCCGACGCACACGTGCCCGAATGATCGACCGCATATCCCTCTTCACGCAGGCCGCGCAACAACACCTTTGCCAGTGCGTTGTCGTCCTCTACCAGCAACAATCTCACCTGGTCAGTGTCCCACAGCGAACATGAAGACTCCATGAAGGCAATCCTCACCACCCGTTCATGGTCGGTTCCGTACGTTGAGCCCCATGAGTGACGCATTGGCCCATCTACTTCGGCGAACGACTATGACGGCCCATCCCGAACGGATGGAGCGTTTGGGAGATCGATCCCTTGACGAAGCCATCGGTCAGATCCTTGGCGAGGTTCAGCTCGACGATGGACTCGCCCCGCTGCCCTGGGCCGACGGAGATGGACCTCCCACCGATGACGACGAGGACTGGGGCGCGGTATCCGTGTGGTGGGTGAATCGTCTCGGATCGGCCGACACCGGTCTCGCCGACCGCATGGCATGGATCTGGCACAACTGGTTCACAGTGAGCGACGAGGCGTTCAGCGGCCCCAAACTGGCCGCCGACCTGATCGACATCCTGTACCGACACGGGTTGGGAGATCTCCGCACTCTCGTGCACAAGGTGATCACCAGCGGCGCAATGTTGCGGTATCTCGATGCCGCCGGCTCACAGGCCTACAACCCCAACGAAAACCTGGCCCGTGAACTCATGGAGCTCTACACGATCGGCCCCGAGCACTACGACGAAAACGATGTGCGGGCGGCCGCCCGGGCGTTGGCCGGTTGGGACGTCGAGGATGAGGAGGGCACGGTCTGGTTCGACCCCGGCAATGCCTTCGTGGCCCCACTGATCTTCATGGGGGTCCAGGATGAGTGGACGACCGAGAAACTCATCGACACCCTGGTCGATCATCCCGGCACGGCTCACCGAGTTACCGCTCGACTGTGGAGAGATCTCGTGGGATCCGAACTCACCGCCGAACAGGCCCGAACCATGGGCGACCGTTGGCGGAACGATGGCCTCCAAATTCTCGATCTGGTCGAGTCGATCCTCCGCTCGGACGAGTTCGCTGAATCAGCCCACCAGCGGTACTGCACTGCTCTGGAGTGGATGGTGTCGGTACTGGCGATCGTCGACCCCGACGGCGACGAAGTACCGCTCGAACCGTGGCACCTGGAGAACATGGGTCAGCGCCCGCTCTCGCCACCCTCACCGGCGGGCTGGCCGAACGGTCAGTTCTGGGCCCGACCCGGTTCGTTACTCCCACGACTGCAGGGGGTGCAGGATCTGGACACCAGCGTCATCTCCGGACGCGCGTGGTCCTCAGCCGACATCCTCGCTACCGCCGGACTTCCAGCCGACGACCCGGTTGGCCCGCTGATCGAACGGGTCCTCACGACCGAAGACTTCGAGGATGACGACCGCCGCCGGGTGGCGTGGCGTATCGCCCTCACCTGTCCAACCTTTCAGCGCCACTAGACCGACCGCCGCCCTCTACTAGAACACCGGAGCCCTCTGTGAACCACACTCCCCTCTCTCGACGACAGATCCTGAAGCTTCTCTCCGCCGGAGCCGCCACGGGCGCGCTGGCCGGCTGTTCCATCCGATCCGAGCGCCCGAGCGCCGGAAGCTCGTCGCCTGCCGGCGGCACGACACCGGTTGGCGGCGGCGCAATCCAGGAGTTGGCGGATCCGCCCCGCCTTCTCCCCGGCGCCGTCGCCAACCGGGTGTTGGTTCTCGTGGAACTGCAGGGAGGCAACGACGGCCTGTCCACCGTTATCCCGTACACCGAGGGATTCCTCCACGACGTCCGTGGGGAACTGCGGGTCGAGGACGAATCGATCCTGCGTATCAACGACCGCATCGGCCTCGCTCCCGAACTCGAACGGCTTCACCGGCGGGGCCTGGCGATCGTGGAGGGCGTCGGCGCGCCCGACCATTCACTCTCCCACTTCGCCATGGAACGACGGTGGCAGAAGGCCGATCCGCTCGGGGTGAACGGCGGCCGCTTCGGCTATCTGGGACGGCTCGCCGATGCTCTCGACAACGGTGGAGTTGCGACCGGGCTTTCGGTGGCGGGAACCACTCCATGGCTGCAGTCCCAAACCGCATCGACCTTGTCGCTGCAGGATCCGAACGGCCTGTGGCTGCTGCGTGACACCGATTGGCATATGCAGGCCGCATTCCTCGATGCGCTCGACCAGTTCTCCGGCGATCCGCTGATCGAGGCCAGTTATGCCGATCTCCGGTCGCTGGCCAATCAGGTCGAAGGCGAGGACGGCGAGTACTCCGACGCCGAGCAGACCATCATCGACGACATGACCGCGACGGGCGGCGACCTGGCCCGTCAGCTCTGGACCGCGGCGGAGCTGATCGATGCCGATGTCGGCATCCGGGTGATCCACGCTCGGATCGGCGGATTCGACACCCACGACGATCATCGGTGGGCCCATCCCCAACTGTTGAGTCAGATCGACGCAGCCGTCGATGGGTTCCTTCGTCTCGTGGAACATCGGGGGCAGGGCGATCGGGTGCTCGTGGCAACGACCAGCGAGTTCGGACGGCGGGTTCGCCGCAACGGGGAAGGACTCGACCACGGAGCCGCTTCGGTGATGATGGTGGCCGGTCCGATCGAAGCCAAACTTCTCGGTGAACCATCACCGGTCGCTAACCGCAACGATCTCGACGAGGACGGCAACCTCAAGATGACGACGGGCATGGACGCCTACCTCGGGTCACTCGCCCAGGAATGGCTGGGCGTAGAGGCCGCATCGATCCTCACCGGCGAGACCGAATTGTTGGGGTTGGTGTAGCGGCTGAGCTGGGGCTTGAGGACGTTCCGACGGCTGGTCCGTCGCGTTCGGAATAGACTCAGCGGCATGGAAACAACTCTTCGGGCGATCACCACGTTGGCTGCGGCCGTCTTCGTGGTTCTCCTCGCCGCTTTGGCCGTACCAGCGGTGGCGTCGGCCCAGACCTCGGTCGACGTCGAATCGATCGTCGACGGCATCGAAGCCGACGGACGATTCCTCGAGGCGGGTGTGGTCGCTGAGGCCGAGGCCGCGATCGATCGGGCCAATGCGCAGGGTGTGGCCTTCGTGAGGCTCGACAACGGTGAACAGACTTCGGCGATCGCCGAAGCCGTGTTCGCCGAGATGAAGGAACGGGGCAGCCAGTACGGAGCAGTCGTCGTGCTCACCAACGGCAGTGTTTTCCCCGCCGGCGTGGCCGGCACCTCCCAGCCCCTCGACGACCCGGTCACCGATCTGTTCGCGGCGGGCGATATCGCCGGCGGCATCGATCAGTACCTCAGCAACCTCGGCAACGCCGCCGCCGGGGGCCTCGACGCCCCCTCGTCATCCGGTGGCGGATTCCCGTGGATCCTTCCGATCATTCTGGCCATCGGAGCCTTCCTGTTGTTCAACATGTGGCGGGGCCGCCGCAAGACCAGCCAGGAAGAGGCAAAGAGCATCGAGGACGACCGCCTGGAAATCATCGAACAGCTCAAAGCCAACGCCGACCGGGTCATCGATCTTGGTGATGAGGTCATCACCGAGAAGGACCCGGAGCTGATCTCGATCTACGAAGAGGCATCGGCCGCTTACCAGAACGTCTCCAACGAGATCCGCAACGCGACGACGGCCGCCGAGGTGGATGCCCTGGACGATCAGATCGACAAGGCCGAGTGGCAGTTCGAAGTTATCGAGGCTCGTCTCACCGGCCAGACCCCGCCGCCGTTCCTCGATTCGGACCGAGAGCCAGCCACCACAGCCCCGGCACCAGCACCGTCGACGCCGCCGCCGCCCTCACCGCGGTCGGCCAGCCCGTCCGAGCGTGACGCTGAACTGCACGGGCGCCGACGCCAGCCGCGACCACTGCCCCGCCGTAACCCCCGTCAGCGCCAAGAGCCCCGTCGGCGCAGCGGTATGGGGGGAATGTTCGGCAAGATGGCGATGAGCGTGCTGATCAGCATGTTGATGGGCGGGCGGCTGGGCCAACCCCGCAGCTCTCGTCGTTCCCAACGCCGCACCGGCGGTGGGTACGGCGGAATAAACATGCCGTTTTAGAGCGGTTTCCCCAACTCTGTCACAGGGGTAGAAGATAATGGTTCCCGTGGCAGATCTACCGGCATACCTTTCGCCCTCTTCGGCCTCGTCGTTCGACGGGTGCCCGCGGCGATGGAAGTCCAAATACGTCGACCGGTTGCCTGAGCCGTCGGGCGAAGCAGCGCTGGTCGGGTCCTTCGCCCATCTGGTGTTGGAGCACCTCTGCCAGCTTCAGGGCCCGGAACGCACGCTCGATTCGGCCAAGACTCTGGCGCGCGCCCTGTGGGAAGGTTTCGAGGCCGACGAGGACTACCGGTCCCTCGAACTCGATGCCGACGCCAGCCGGGCCTTTCGATGGAATGCGTGGCAATGTATCGCCGGCCTGTGGACGCTCGAGGACCCCGCCCACGTCGAGGTGGTCTCCACCGAGGAGAAGGTCCGCACCACCCTTGGCGAGGTCCCCTTTGTCGGAATTATCGACCGCGTCGACCAGGTGAACGATGAACTGGTCGTCACCGATTACAAGTCCGGGACACTGCCGGGGATTCGGTGGCGCGACGACAAGATTCAGCAGGTCCTGCTGTACGCGGCGGCCCTCTATGAAGAAACCGGCGAGATGCCACGGTCGGCCCGCCTGATCTATCTGAAGCAGTCCATCGTCGACATCCCCGTTACCCAGGTGAAGCTCGACGAGGCCGTCTCCCAACTCTCCGAGTCGTGGCAGACCCTCGGTGAGGCGTGTGGTTCCGACACCTTCGACGCTAAACCCGGCGTGCTCTGTGGTTGGTGTCCGTTCGCCGATCGGTGCCCCGAGGGCCGGGCCGAACTGACCCGTCGCGAGGCGGCAGGCAAACTGCCCGCCCACGCCCCGGCGCGCAGTCTGGTGGCCTGACGCGCTCAAGCGTTCAGCCAGTTGAACCGAAGGTAGTGAAATGACCACTCTCGACGAGTCGGCACGGCCCACTGCTGCGGGACGCCCCGCGGGCTGGTACGACGATCCACAGAAACTGCACGACCAGCGCTTCTACAACGGCAGGGAGTGGACCGCACATGTGACCCACTTCGGCCCGAAGCCGTGCCGGGGATGCTCGCGTTAACCCACGTGTGATCGGCCGTTACTGGTCGGTGACCTCAGCCGAGCACAATCCGTTCCACGAATTGTCCTGAAGCACGCGCCCGTCACTCAGTACCCGCCAACCGTCGGAATAGGCATCGATCTGGGCGAGGATCGAGCTCCGCCGCTGGGGGGTTCCCGACCGCACCAACCCGGCCTCGGACACCATTGGCTCGACCGTGATGAACAGACCCTGTTCGCTGAGCGTGGCAAGGAAGAGCGCCGAGTTGGCGGTGAGGCCAAACGACGGTGGGAATGCAAAGTTGCCCGTCGAATTGAGAATGATGGTCTCACCGACGCTGCTCACCCCCTGAACGACGTGAGGATGGCTGTTGACCACCAGACCGGCACCAAGATCGGCCCAATGGGAGTTGAGGGCGGTCATCGTGGCGTCGGCACAAAGTTGGCCCTCGGTGCCACCGTGGACCATCACGATGGCCAGGTCGACATCTTCCACCAGCGCGGAAACGACGGCGTCTGCTTCGGCCATAAACGCGGGACAGGCCCACGCCACCTGGGGTCGAACCTTCTCGCCGTTCCACGACCAGTCACAGGGCACGCGGGAGAAGGCTGCGATCCCGATCGTCCAGTCGCCGACGGTGCGAATCAATGGTTTGTAGGCCGCCTCGGCGTCGACACCACCGCCGACGGTTTCGATGCCGGCAGCACTCAGCAGACCCAGTCCTTCTTCGAGGGCTGAGGGTCCGAAGTCGAGCGCATGGTTGTTCGCCATCGACACGGCGTCTACCCCAGCGTCGACCAGCTGGTCGACCATCGCAGGGTCACTTCGGAACAGGAACCGCTTCTGAACCGGAGGCACCCCGATCTCGGGCGAGGCGATAGCGGTCTCAAGGTTCAAGATCGTGAAGTCGGGTCGGGAGAGCCACGGCGTCACCTGCTCGAGAGGTGAGTACAGGTGCAGGGAATTGTGGAACGAGGTGTCACCGGCAAAGGCCAACGAGACAGGAGCGCGACCATCGCCGATGCTCGTTGCCAATTGTTGTTTCGCAGCCCGAATTCGGATCGCAGCCGAGAGCGTCGTGGGCGGTTGCTCAATGGCAACGTCGGTCGTTCCGCCGACTGCGGGTTGACCCGGGACCGAGCCAGCTTCCACCGCCAGCGGTTGAGGTGTCGGTGAACAGGCGGCCAGCACAATAAGGGCGGCGAGAGTGCTCACGCACACACCTGTCACCACCTTGTGAGTCCGGACCACCACGAAAAGCTAGCGACTTCGTTGTGGGTTTGCTGAGGTGTTGCCCCCGTGGTCACCCACAGTGGTTGCGCGCCACGACGAAGTCGTAGCAGGCTCCACTCCATGAGGGTGGCCGTGGTTCCCAATACCGAGAATGACCGGTGTTCCGCTGCGGTATGGAATGACGACTCCGCCACTGAGAACTCGGCTGGACATGCTGATCCATCGGACATTGTTGTCCTGCATGAAGACGTTGAACTGGATGAACTGGCCCGCATGGTCGGCCCTGGCGGCGCCCAGGTGCACTGTGCACTGGCCCTGTCGGCCTCGCCCCGGCAGCGTCGTCAGCTGCTCCAGCGACTCGCCGACACCCAAGGTTTCTCTCAGGTGACGGCTATCGAGTCACCGGTCGCGGCGCTGGCCCACACCCTCTCCATGCCGCCAGCCACCGACGACGTAATCTTCGAGGGACCGGTCCTGCAGGTGGTCGCCGTGGCCGACGGCTGCGATTGCGGCGTTGTCGTCGCCAACACATCAACGCGAACCCTCGGTGCCATCTCGCTGGTCGCCGGTCGGGACGACCTCGAATCGACCGTGTCTAAGGGACTTCGTGGACCGCTCAACGGATCGATCGCCACCACCGGCCCATGGAGCACCCTGCGGAGGTCGGTCGGAACAGTCACAACAGTGGGCCTCTCGGCTGCCCAGCGTGCTCTGTTCGACGACACGTTCGGGCCCGGTGTTGACCATCGACAGAACGTCGAGGCCACGGTCCGCGACGGACTGGTTCAGCTATGGAAACTGGCCCCCTGGACCGCCCTTTGGCCAACCACCCGGGTCCACCTCGGACACGGATGGACCCGCCAACCCGGACCGCTTCGAGGGGGCTTCGAAGAACACATCACCCGACTTCGGAGCGGAGCGACGGTTCGGTTCTCCAGCGTCGTCGGTCAGCCGGTTCCGGTGCGGGCTGGGTCGGTCAGCGCCACCGGTTGCTCCATCCCGGATCGACTCGGAACCCAGCCTCGGCTTCGCCTGGTGGATGACGGCCGACTGCTGATGTACGGCCCCTCGGGTGTGCGTCCCTTCGCTGCCCAGCTCGAATGGCCGATCCCGGGGTCGGGTCGCGGTCACGTCAGTATCCGTTCCGCCTCGTCGGCAAGTATCGAGCTGGCGGACCCCGAGATCGATGTCACCACGCCGTCGGCTCCCGCTCGGAGCGAGCGAGGGTCGCCAAACTGAGTCGGTTCCTCGAATCGGGGCCTACGCCCAGAAGCGATCCATAACGTCGAACCAGAGCCGGGTAGTCATCCGCAACGACTCGATGTCGATTCGTTCGTTATGGCCATGGAATCGGGTGAGGAAATCCGGCGCCGACACCGACGGGCTGAGCAGGCCGGCACCGTAGGCGATGGCGCCCTTGTCCCTGAAGTAGCGGGCATCGGTCGCGCCGGTAACGATCGTGGGAACGAGTTCCTTCTGCGGGTACTGCGCCAACATGGCGCCCTGAAGGGCGTCCCACATCGGGTTGTCCGTCGCTGACTCGCTGGCGGGTTCATCGATGATGACCTCCATCCGGACCTTGTGATGCAGATCACCGAGCGCGGTTCGGAGGTGTTCGTCAACGTCGGCGCTGGTTTCACCGGGCAGGGTGCGAATGTCCAGATCGATCGAGACCTCGTCGGGAATCACGTTGGTCTTGACCCCGCCGTGAATCACATTGGGGCTGAAGGTCGTGTGACAGCAGGCGTGTGAGTTGCGGGCCAGTTCGGGGGGCAACAGATCCAACGCCGAGTACAGGGTGGCGGGATCGAGCATCTGTGCGGTGAATTCGTCGCCCAGCCCCATGGCTCGGACCCGCTGCTCCCACATCTTGTCGAGACGGGCGCCCGGGTTGTACTCCGAGAGTCGACGGACCACCTCGGCCGCAGTGACCAGTGCATTATCGGTCTGGTAGGGCATCGAACCATGACCCGGTGTTCCACCGACATGGAGGCGCCGCCAGGCAACACCCTTCTCGGCTGTGGTCAATAGCAGCGAGTCATTGATAGGGATGCCGCCGAATTCGGTCAGCACGTAGTCACACTGCAGGTGATCCCAGTGGTTCTCCAGAAGGACCTTTGCACCGTTGGTCCCGCCGGCCTCTTCGTCGGCCACCGCGAAGTAGATGAGATCACCCTTGGGACGTTGACCGGTCCGGGCGAGATGGCGGAAGGCCACGGCCATTGACGACGTGAGGTTGAGCATGTCCACCGCGCCCCGACCCCAGACCTCGCCGTCGATCAACTCGCCCCCGAAGGGATCCTGGTCCCAGCCATCGGGTGAGACGGGCACAACATCGGTGTGACCCATCAGGCACAACGACGGGGCATCGGGGTCGGTTCCTTCGATTCGGGTGACCAGTGATGACCGTTCCGGTCCGGTCTCGTACCGTTCGAGGTCGAGACCCAGGCCCTCGAGCTCGGACCCGAGAAGTCGGGCCGAGCGGTCTTCGAACCCCGACTCGTCCGAGCCATCGTTCACGCACTCGTTACGAATCATCGTCTGCAACAACTCGACGGTTTCGTTCGTGAGTCGGTCCAGTTCGGGTTCGGTAACGGCCATGGTGCGAGGGTACTCAAGAGTCCCGGGTCGGCCCATGGTGTGGTCTACCGTCATGGCGGTGAAAGCGGTGCCCTTCGCCGCATTGGCGATCATCTTCCTGGGGGCGTGCACCTCGTCAAATCCGGCCGGTCTGGCGCGGGTCGACGAGCCGACCACCTCGAAACTCCCCCCTGTCACGACCGCTCCCCTACCGACGACCACAACCCAACCCGAGGTCTCGACATCGGACGTGCCCCAGTCGGAAGACTCCGACGATCCGACCCAGACCACGGAGCCGGTTGCACCGGCGGGGATCGATGCGATCATCAATCAACTGGGGCCGCTCCTGGGGTCCACCAGCGATCTGACCGGCGTGGTTGGAGAAATCGCGCCGCCGATCGCCCTCATCGGCACACCGTTGGGGTCCACCGTCGTCGAGTTGTCGGTGGCGACCGGAACCGTCCGACCCGACGGCACGACCCTGGCCCAGATCGGTGTCACGGTGACCACCCCCGAAGACCCGGTCAGCGCATTCGATCGGGTGGCCGCACCCCTTCGGGGTGCCGGGCTGATCGCGACCGATGCCGTGAGTACCGACACGCTCCGATCCGGTTCCTATCGCCTACCGAACGATGCCCTGTTCGACGAAGTGGTCGTGACGGCAAACCAGACGGCTATCGGTGCCAGCGTCCGGGTGATCTCCTCGGCCACCATGTCGAGCGAACAACTCAACCGCTACACGAACTGGGCGATCGAACCGCTTCCCCTTCCGCCCGAAGTAGAAACTCGCACGCTGGTCGTCCTGCGGCGATCCGGCGAGGGAGCGCTGGAGACCACCACGCTCACGGTCGAAAGCACCGGCATCGTGGAAGGCACCTCCCTCCAACAACAGGCCAACACGCTGGTCTTTCGAATCGACGGCTCCGAGTTCTTCTCCCCCCTTCTCGAGGTGGAAGGTGACCAGCCGTTGAACGGGGAGGTTGCCTACGAACCGTTGGATGAACTGAACTATTCGGTCAGCCCGTCAACAACCGACACAGTGGACGGCGAGGGCGAAATCGAAGTGATCGATGTCATTCTGGTGCGCCTCACCGGCAGGAAGCAGATCGAGGCCGCACGGATCGAATCGATCGACACAACACAAATCGGCGACGACCCTGAGGCCGCCGCCGACTAGCGAATTCGAATTTGACCGCCGGGTCTATCGGCCTTCGAGGGCTTCCAGAAGTTTCGGGATCACCTTGTGCACGTCACCGACGATGCCGAGATCGGCAATGCCGAAGATCGGGGCTTCGGGGTCCTTGTTGATGGCGATGATGTTTTTGGAACCCTTCATACCCACCAGGTGCTGGGTTGCTCCGGAAATTCCGGCTGCGATGTAGACGGCTGGTTTCACCACCTTGCCGGTCTGGCCCACTTGGGAGGAGTAGGGAACCCAACCGGCATCGACGATGGCCCGGGAGGCGCCAGCGGCACCCTTCAAGCGGCTCGCCAATTGATCGACCAGGTCGTAACTCTCCGCGGCGCCGAGGCCTCGGCCACCGGCGACCACGAGGTCGGCCTCGTCGAGTTTGGGTCCCTGGGACTCTTCCACGTGGCGGTTGGTAACGGTTGCACCGCCGGCGGTGCCGAGATCGGGAACGTCGAGATCCTCAACGTCGGCCTCGCCGCCGCCGTTGGACTCGGCCGGGAAACTCTTGGGCCGTACGAGCACGATGCGAGTGCCGTCGCCTGCGAACTTGGTCTTGATCTCGGTGGCGCCACCAAAGATGGGTTCGGTGCCCACCAGCGTGTCACCATCGACCTCTACGTCGACCACGTTCGTGATGACCGTGGCGTCGAGCAGAACCGAGAGACGGGCCGCGATGTCGCGACCGTCATAGGTGGTTCCTAGCAGGATGGCGTCGGGGCCGTCGCCGGCTTCGATAGCCGCAGCGATGGCACTTGCGACCGGGACGCCTACGAGCGCCCCTTCGAGGTCGCCGGTGGCATAGACGGTCTCGGCGCCGAAGGAGCCGAGTTCTTCGGCGACGTCATCGCCGTCACCGGCGTACACAGCCGCCACGGTGTCGGCGAGGTCGCGGGCCTTGGTGAGTAGTTCTTGGGTGGTTGAGGCGACGGCTCCGTCGTTTGCCTCTGCATAAACCCAGATGGTGTCGAGTGTCATGTGTTCGTTCTCCGGTGCGTTCGTTTTGGGACTGGGTTAGATGGCCTTGACCGACTCGAGGAAGTCGATGATCTTCAGGTGCGCTTCGCCGTCGTCTTCGATCTTCTCGCCGGCTTCTCGCACCGGGGCATCGACCACATCGACAACTTCCTGGCCCGATCCGGCCCATCCGACCTGGTCGGCGGAGAATCCAAGATCGGCCACCGACTTCTCTTCGACCGGCTTGGACTTTGCGGCCATGATGCCCTTGAAGGACGGGTAGCGGGGTTCCACAACACCAGCGGTGACGCTGATGACCGCAGGTAGCGGGCAGTCGACGTCGTCGTATCCAGCATCGGTCTGACGCTGCACGCTCATGGCCGAGCCGCTCACCTCGACCGACTTCGCAGCCGTAACCGAGGGCCAGCCGAGAACACCAGCGATCTGCTCGGGAACCGTTCCGGTGTATCCATCGGAGCTCTCCGAACCGGCGATCACCAGATCGGGAGCCTGCTCGGCGATCACCTTGGCCAGGATCTTGGCGGTGGTGAGGGCATCGGATCCGACCAGGGACTCGTCGGAGACAAGCGTGGCCGACGCAGCACCCATGGCAAGGGCGGTGGAAAGCCCCGAACGTTCACCGTTGGGAGCCATGGACACCAACACAACGTCGCCGCCTCCGGCGGTATCGACCAACTGGAGGGCCATCTCGACGCCGTAGCTGTCGGATTCGTCCAGGATCAACTTGACGTCGCGCTTGAGCGTGCGGGTCTCTGGATCGAGCGCCCCCGGATCAGCGGGATCGGGAATCTGCTTTACACATACAGCTACCTTCATAGAACGTAGATGGTACGGCTTTTCTTGACCGCTCGGTCAAATCGCAGACTACGGTCTTGCCATCAAACTCGCCCTCGTCGTCAACCCCGTGGCCTCGTCGGTCACCGCCCGCACGCGCGTCGTGATTCAGAAGGCCCTGGCGGCCGATCACGAACTGCGAATCATCGAGACAACCCGGAGCAACCACGCCACCCGTCTCGCCCATCAACTCGACCGGGACGGGTACGACGTCATTATCCCGTTCGGCGGCGACGGCACCGTCAATGAGGTCGCGAATGGCCTCCTGGGGACCACCACCGCGCTGGCTCCGCTGCCGGGAGGTTCGACCAACGTCTTCGCCCGTGCCATCGGTTTCCCGAACGATGCGGTCGAAGCCGCTGGCGCACTGCTTCAGGCCCTCGACGAAGGTTCGATCACCACCGCTTCGCTGGGCTCGGCCAACGGTCGGGCCTTTGTCTTCCACGTTGGAGTGGGGTTCGACGCCGCCGTCGTCGATCGGGTGGAGCGGCGCGGGCCGCTGAAGCGATACGCCGGGCACGCATGGTTCGTAGCGTCGGCGGTACGCACCTGGAGTTCCGCCGAGCGGCGGTCACTGCGTTTCTCGGTGACCGCCGACGACGGTAGGAGTGTCGACGAGGCGCAGATTGCGGTGGCCCTCAACGTCAACCCGTACACGTTTCTCGGCAGCCAACCGTTGGATCTGGCGCCTGAGGCCGCGCTGGATACACCCCTGTCTGTCGTGGCGCTCGAATCGGTCGGTCTGGCAAGGCTCATCCCGGCGGCGGCCACGGCGCTACGAAGCGACACCGGCCTTCCCAACCGCAGCGGCATGGTGCACTGGTCCGACATCACCGGCGTCACGTTGACTTCGGACCGCCCCTTTCCGTACCAACTCGACGGGGAACCGCAAAAACCGGTGACTTCCCTTCGCCTGGAGCACCTGCCGGACGCTCTTCGCGTCATCCTGCCCGCCGCCAGTACGCTCTGAGCCATGGCAACGAGGCTGATCGCCCAGCGTGGCGCCACCCTTCGACACGACGGTTCTCGAATCCGCGAAAACACCCTCGAGTCGTTTGAACGGGCGATCGAACTGGGGATCGAAGGCATCCTGCTCGACGTGCGCCGAACCGCGGATGACGTCCTCGTCATCCACCACGATGCTCACTTCGCCGACGGGCGACGACTACGAGCCACCCACAGCGACGACATGCCCGAATGGGTGCCAACCCTCGCCGACGCCCTCGAGGTCTGCACCGAGACCTGGCTCAACATCGAAATCAAGAACCTGCCAAACGATCCCGATTACGACGAAACATTCGGTATCTCGTTGGCCGTCGCCGCTCTGATCCAGGCGTTCGATGCCTCCGAGCGGGTCCTGGTGAGCAGCTTTGACTTCAACTCGGTTCAGCGGATTCGCGAGAACGATTCCAGCATTCCCATCGGATGGATCGTGTGGGGTCAGGCCAACCCGATGCAGATGGTGGATCGGGCGGCCGGGTCGGTCGACGCCCTTCACCCATCGGAGATGCTGGTCGACAAAACACTGATCGACATGTGCCGTGAGGCGGGGCTCTTGTTGAACACCTGGACGGTGGACAATCCGCGCCGGCTCGAAGAGATCTATGCCTTACGCGTCGACGGCATCATCACCGGTGAAGTCACGATGGCCCTCAACGTGCTCTACGGACGCTGACGCCCCCTGTTGCGGCCTCAGTTGCTGCTGGAGGTGCGGCGCCGGTTGATGTAGGTGCGGCGCAGGTGGCGGCGTTCCTCCTCTGAGGCACCACCCCAGATTCCGGTGTCCTGATTGCTGCGAAGCGCAAACTCCAGACACGCTTCCTGGCAGGAGCAGGACATACACACCGAACGGGCATCCTGAATCTGCACGAGTGCTGATCCGGTGACGCCGACGGGGAAGAAGAGGCCAGGATCGGTGTCCCGGCAGGCTGCGGTACGCCTCCAGGAGGTATCGAGATCCTGACCGGAACGGTCGACCCGGGGTCGTTGACCGACCTTCTTGGCGATCCGTTCGAACATGAGAGGCATCGGCAGCGTCAGGTCGACAACCTGATCCTGAGACTCGTGTGATTGTTCGGCCTTCATTCGGGCAACACTCTCATTCTCGACCGGAATTCTCTACGGGGATACATGATCTACGGGCGGCTTGATCATGCAACGCGTCAACGTCACCGCCGACAGTACTGGGCCGTTCACACCATCTTCAAGGGGAGTTTTCACTCAGTGATGAAAAACCATCCGGCACCTTGGCGATCGCTCGACAAGGTGTCCCCTCCACACCCCCAACCTTCAGGGGCATAGCCTCTAACCAGACACGCTCGGTGGTGATGGCTCGCAATCCGACAAGTCCCTCAAGAATAAGAATTTCCTGCTGGCAGAGCATCACGTTCACCTCAAAGTGCTGCGATTCGCGAGATTCCAAGCCCACCGAATCGATGGCCACCATGTTGATCCGCTGGTCGATCAACCATTGGGCGCCGTCGATCGACAGACCCGGGCGGGTCTCGGGCCGCAGAGGTTCTCCCGCCACCAGTTCGTCCATGTGACCGGTCCTGAGAAGCACGTTCTGACCGTTCAGGTCGCAGTGACCCAACTGGGCCTGCAGATCGTGAGCGGTGGTGTCGGTCCCCCGTTTCGTCGAATCGACCAGATATGCCCAGCCCTCGAACCGGTCGAGGGAGAAGGTGTCGATCGTGGCGCCGTCTTCGAGGAAGTAGTGCGGGCCCTGGATGTGGGTCCCTGCCTGGGTGGGCGTGGTGATCGAGTAGACCCACTCGGGATTGTCGGTTCCTACGACGTCGAAGGGTCCATCGACTCGCACCGGATCGTCGCCCGGGAAGACAAAGCCGTCCATCGGCATCGAGATATCGAGCAACTCATAGGATTCACCGAGCACACTGGCGGAGGATATGCAGCGCCGGCACCCTCCCGGCTCGACTCGGAACAACTCCCTTGGCTTCTCTCAACGACCTTCTCCGTCACCACACGCCCCTCCCGGATCCGGCCCAACAACACCTGCGGCGCCTGGTGGCGGGATGGGGGCCGCTGTCGGATCTTTCTTTCAGCGACATGTTGTTGTTCGTGACCGCTCGGGACGGGCGGTTGCTGGTTGTTGGTCAGGTTCGACCCACCACGACCCAGACGCTGTACCGAACCGACCACGTCGGACTCTTTTCCAAGGACCGGCCGCTTGTCACCCAGGCGCTTCGGTCCGGGATGGCGGCCGAGGGCAGCGTGCATCGGGACTCGGTGGATGTTCCGGTCAAGGTCCGTGCCGTCCCCGTCCGGCATAACGGCAAGATCGTCGCCGCTTTGGTCAGTGAAAGCTCTCGCACCGCCTTTCGGGGCTCGGGCGAGTTGGAGCGGGCCTATTTCAGCGTCGTCGAGCGCCTGTTCTCGATGACGTCTGATGGATCATTCCCCTACCCCTTCGATGACCCAACCTCTGAAACCTCACCGCGCGTCGGCGACGGCGTGATCGTGTTGGATTCCGAGGGTCGGGTCGAGTACACCTCGCCGAACGCCGTCAGTGCGTTGCACCGCACCGGCTTTCACGCCAACGCGGTCGGTCGCAGCGTGACCGAGATCGGACTTCCCCGGGACGTTCTACGAACCGCGTTCGGATTGCGAGCGCCGCTCATTCACGACCTGGAACGGGGCGAAAACGTCGCAATCCAGCTGCGGCTGCTCCCCCTGCTGGAGCAGGGCCGCTCGGCCGGCGCTCTGGTTCTGGCCCGGGACATCTCGGACATCCGCCGGCAGGAACGACTGCTCGTCTCCATGGACGCCACCATCCGCGAGATCCACCATCGGGTGAAGAACAACCTTCAGACCGTGTCGTCGTTGCTGCGGTTGCAGGGACGGCGGGTTACCGAACCCGCCGCAAAGACCGCTCTCGACGAAGCATCCCGCCGGATCCGTTCGATTGCACTGGTGCACGAGGTGCTGAGCCGCGATGGCGGAGACGATGTGACGCTCGGTGACGTCATCCACCCGGTGGTGCAGATGGTGCAGGGTGCGTTGATGGACCCGGACCGGCCGGTCGACATCACGATCGAGGGCGACGGTCCAGTCGTTTCAGCCGAAACCGCCTCGAGTCTGGCCGTCGTGCTGACCGAACTGATCCAGAATGCCGTGGAGCATGCGTTCCCCCTGGGCGAGGGGCCGGCCCACCGCCGAGTCACCGTGCACATGAAGACGGTGAAGAACCTGTTGACCGTTCAGGTCCGGGACAACGGCAAGGGTGTGCCCGAGGACTTCGATATCGATGCCGATCCCGGTCTGGGCTTGACGATCATCAGGACCCTGGCAACCGCCGATCTGGGCGGCACGTTCGTGTTGGAACGAAACGACGACGGTGAGGGCAGCGTCGCCACCCTCACCGTCGAAGTTTGAATCGGTTCGTTACGACCTGTTGGTCAGGTCCGTACGCCCGGGGTCAGGTACTTCATGGTCGCTTCGGTCTGTTCCGCCCAGCTGGTGGGACATGACCCGCAGTGGAGTTCAGCCCGGCCGCGTACGAGATCGATGAAGTCCACGATTCCGTTTGCGTCACAGGCGGGGCAGGGGTGTTTGGCCCGCTTGTCCCCTTCTGCTGACTTGGCCACACTCGCCAATTTTTCCATAATGCCCATCCTTGACTCTCTCCCTACACAAAATCAACGAACCCCAGTAGACCCCAGTCCGGGGGCCAGCCCAACGGCGGTTGTGCCCCGCGATGTGGTCCGTTCGGCCCAAAAAGGCATATGACAGGGCCGGTTCGATGGCCACCGTTTGACTACGACAGCAGTTTGGCGAGTTCCTCGACGGACTCGAGGGCGGTGGGGGTCTCGGGAACCAGAACCGTGGGGGCGCTGGCGAGGCCGGCCGATGTGGTGTTCGCCCGCTTCTTCAGCGCTTCGATCGCGGTGCGAAGATCCTTACGTTTCACCGAGGAAAGCTGCTCTTTGGTGAGCGCCCCGACCGACGGAGGGATCGCTCGATTCACCACCGACAGGGCTGGTGTATGGCCCCGTTCGGCCAGTTCTCGGGCCAGTTCGATGGCTTGGGCTGCCGGGCCGGGTTCGGGGGTCTGCACGATCACGTACTTGGTGGAGGGTGCTGCCAGGCGCTCCTGCACCACTCGGGTCCTGCGCACGAAGCTGGGTTGCAGACGGCTGAACAGCCAGAAGAAGTCGGCGATATCGCTGAGGAATGGACCGCCGAGAAGCCGCTCGGCCACCGACAGGAACGGAGCGGCTGCCAGTTGGGATATCCGGGACCGGTAGGTTGCGGTGAGCCAGGTGAGGAGCCGGGAGCCGAAGAAGTCGAGCATCTTCTCGGGTGCGTCGAGAACGTCGAGCGCGTGGATCGACGGCGGCGTATCGATGATGATCAGGTCGAACCGATCGTCATCGGCCTGATCGACCAGGTGATCCAGCGCGATGTAGTCGTGGCTCTGTACGAAACGGGTCGTCAACGACCGGTACAGCGGGTTGGCCAGCAGATCATCGCGGGTCTGTTCGTCGGGGGCGTGCCGTTCGACCAGCCGATCCCAGCTGCTGCTCATGTTGACCATCGACGCCCAGAATCGCCCCTTGTCGGTGGGGACGAGGATCTCCTCCTCCATTAGTTCGTCGACGCCCAGGGCCTCGGCCAACCGACGGGCGGGATCGATGGTGATCACCTGCACCCGCCGATCGTGATGGAGGGCAGCGCGGGCTCCGAGCGCCGCCGCCGAGGTGGTCTTGCCAACTCCGCCGGGGCCGACGATCAGAATGACCTCGGCGGTGGACAGCAGTTCGTCGACCGCGCTGGTCATCGGCGACCACTCCAGGTGCGTCGTACCGCTGCCACCGGATCATCGGCGACCGGTGCGGTTATCCAGGGCAACCCGGTTGCGGCCCATACGTCGGCGAACCTGGTGGACTCACGGAGCGCGGTTCTGGTGCGTAGCGCGGCCATGGAAGCGGCGGTTGCCAGGCCACCATCGCCGGCGGCCAGGGCATCGGCTTCGGCCAGCCCATCGGCGCCGATCAGGGCGGGCATGCGGTTGATTACCGCGCCGGCGAGACCCACGTTCGTCTCTTCCTGGATTCGATCGGCGAGTTCCAGCGTTTCGCTGACCGGCAGTTCCTCAGGTGTGGTCACCAGCCAAACGCCGGTCCGGTCATCGTCGTTCAGAATGTCCGACAGCCAGGCGGTCTGGTCGGCTAGCGGACCGACGGTGATGAGGCTGCCGAGATTGTCGGGGGCCGCTATGAGCTCCACCACGTGCCCGGTAGCCGGGGCGTCGACGATGACCCGATCGAACTCGCCGTTACGAACATCGCTTCCCACCTTGCCGATGGTGAGGATCTCGGTCACTCCTGGCGCTGCGGTGGCGACATATTCGAAGATCCTGGCGATCGGGCCCAGCCGGGACGCCGGGATCGGGAACTTCAGATACAGCCGGAGGTACTCGTCGAGGGCAGTAACGGTGTCGAGTTCAAGCAGTTGGCCGTCGTTGGCCAGGGTTTCAGAAGCCAGCGCGATCCGGGTGCCACCGTGATGGATGGCGTCGACCAGCAAGACCCGTTCTCCTGCGCTGGCACACGCGAGCGCAAGGCCTGCGGCGACGGTGGATCTCCCGACACCCCCTTTGCCGGCGATGATGACCAGTTCCTGGTCGGGCAGAGGGGACTCGAACAGGTCAGGCCCCGAACCCGATGCGACGCTCGTCGTCGCTGGCACCGATTTCACAGAACGAGATCTTGGATCCCGGGACCCCGGTCTCCTTGCCCTTTTTGTCGGTGAGCCAGAGCATGGCGCCGGTACCGATGGCGTCGGCCACCGACGACTTCAGACCGGCACGATCGGCGTCATCGGCCAATTCCACCTCGATCACCTGGTTGCTCTCGCTGATGCCAATTCGTACGTCCATCACCTATGACGATACTGGCTGGTTCGCTTCGATGGCGGCCCGGCCGACCAAACGAACCAGCGAGTCCATAACGAAGGCGATGATGACGGCGACGACCCCGCCCGCCAGAAAGATGTCGGTTTGGCCGAAGGTCCATGCCACCGTCGACGCTTTGAAGAGTCCTGTGGTCAACACATGCGCCTCGAAACACGCCACACCGATCCATGTCACCAGAAGGGTGGTCCGAATGACCGAGACGATCGCAACACCGGGCGGGACTGACGAACGCTTTGCCATGGCCCGAGCCACCCCTTCGGCCACGATAAACACCCCGATGACGACCAGTCCGGTCCCCACACCGACTCGGTCGAGACCTCGAATTCCGATCCACACGAAACCGACGATGATCGGCGAAAGAAGTCGTCCAACGCTCAGAAAGGGATCGAGAACGTCGCGAACCACCGGTTTGCTGCCAACAAGAACGCCAAGACCTCCGCCGAGTACGAGACTGATGATGAACACGGCGGTGACGAGACCTACGGTTTCACTCACCGCTCCCGCCAGGCTGTCACCGGCGGCCCTGGACTCGATGCGTTGAACTCCACGAAGAATCGACCCGACGCCGGGCAGAAGTTCGTTTGGACCCAACTGTTCGTTGAAGCGCCATCGCATCACCTGCCAGATGCCAAAGAACAGCGCTGCGGCCACCGGCACGCCGACCAGTCGCCGGACGATGGCTTCGGTGATGGGTGTCGGCCCGCCACCTTCAACCGAACCAGTGGCGGCATCAAAGATGATCGGCGGTGCACCGGTCGATTGCGCAGGGCCGGGCGTGATGGTTGGATCCACGTCCGAACTGTAATTGGTGTGTGCCGGTACTAGCCGACACCGCTCGTTTGTGAACTAGCTGACGCGGAGTTCGCTGCGATACCGACGCTTGGGAGCGAGCGTCACATCGATCATCTCGGCCATCTGCGCAAAGATCTGACCGGCCTCGGTGGAGGCGTCGGTTGCGATCGGATGACCAGAGTCGGCGCCCGCCCGAAGCTCCGGAACCAACGGCACCTTGGCGACCAGAGGGACATCCAGCGCCTGGGCGAGGGTGTCACCACCACCGGAGCCGAAGATCTCGTACCGTTTGCCGTCGTCGCCGGTGAACCAGCTCATGTTCTCGATGACACCACTGACGGACAGGTTGACCTTGCGGGCCATGTAGGCGGCTCGCTGGGCTACCTTCTCGGCCGTCGCCTGTGGCGTGGTGACGACGTACATCTCGCCCCGGGGCATGAACTGCGCAATCGACAGCGAGATGTCACCCGTACCCGGAGGCAGATCAACCAGGAGATAGTCGGGCTCGTCCCAGAACACGTCGGTGAGGAACTGTTCGAGCGCCTTGTGCAGCATCGGACCCCGCCAGATGACCGGCTGGTCCTCCTCCACGAAGAAGCCCATCGAGATGCAGCGAACCCCGTGGTTCGAGGGCGGAACGATCATCTCGTCGATGATCGTGGGATCGTGATCGATCCCCAGCATGCGGGGAATCGAGAAACCCCACACGTCGGCGTCGACCACGGCAACGCTCTTGCCGCGGGCGGCGAGCGAGACGGCGAGGTTGGTGGTGACCGAACTCTTGCCAACACCCCCCTTGCCCGATGCGATCAGGAGCACCCGGGTCTTGCTGCCGGGGTCGGCGAATGGGATCTCACGACCTTCCGCGTGTCCGTGGGCCTGCTGGGAGCCGGCGGTTGCGCCGGGGTCACCATGAAGGCTCTTGCGCAGGTCTTCTCGCTGCTGGTCGGTCATCACGCCGAACTCGATGTGGACCTGGTCCACCTCGTCGAGTGCGGTCACCGCTTCGGTGACCCGACGATCGATTTCGTTGCGCAGAGGACAACCCGCAATCGTCAGGTCTACCGCCACCGTGACACTGGGCAACGCTATGTCGATACGACGCACCATTCCCAGGTCGACGATGCTGCGATGCAGCTCGGGATCTTCCACCGGACGCAGGAGTTCGGTGATGGCTTCAATGGTTACGGCGCTCACGCCTTCAGCCTACCGACGCCACCGTTCCAACGTCCGACCGCGGCCCGCGAACCTGAATCGGCCCACACCATCGCTCCGGCTAGGAGAAGCGCTGCTCCAACTCGACCACTTCGGGGAGTCCGATGAGATCGGTGAACTCGTCGAACGCGGGCATCGACGCAACCGCCGTCACCGGGGTGCCATCGAGCTTGATCTGAGCGAGCGCCTGCTGCATTGCCCGGGTGGCCGACAAGAGCGTGGAGATCGGCATGATGATCATCGAGAAGCCGAGGGCTGAGATTTCGTCGTAAGTGAGCGGTGGGGTTTTGCCGCCCTCGGCCCAGTTGAACACCAACGGAATACCCGCCAGTTCGTGGGTTACGTAGTCCAGTTCGTCCTGGTTCTGGAGGGCTTCGATGAAGAGCACGTCCGCCCCCGCATCGTGAGCGGCGCGACCTCGGGCCAGGGCCTCCTCGACATCGTGCGGAGCCCGGGCATCGGTACGGGCGATGAGCGTGAAGTTCGGGTCACGACGGGCAGCCACGGCGGCCTCGATCTTGCCGACGAACTCATCTCGTGGCACGACGACCTTGCCCTCCATGTGGCCACACTTCTTCGGCAGCACCTGGTCCTCGAGGTGAATTCCGGCCACCCCGGCCTGTTCGTATGCCTGAACCGTGCGGACGACGTTGATCTGATTGCCATACCCCGTATCCGCATCTGCGATTACCGGGAGATCGGTGGCGGCGACAATCCGTCGGGCGTTATCGACCATCTCGGCCAGACCGAGCAGACCAACGTCCGGACGACCCAACAACGACGCCGAGGTACCAAATCCCGTCATGTACACGGCATCGAACCCGGCCTGTTCGATCAACCGAGCTCCGAGAGCGTCGTAACACCCGGGCAGCGTTATCGGACCGTCAGTGGCCGAGAGCAGGTCTCGGAAACGGCGGGGCCCATTAGGAGAATCGCGGAGCAGATCAGCCATGACGCCAGTATCCCGCCACGAACCCACATTCCGCGCCGCCAACCCGCCCGAACCGTTCGAATCGGCGGTTTCGAGCGGGTTCACGCCCGATCCGAGCAGTTGGGGAGGGTTCAGCCCAGGTGTTGGGCGAAGAGTGCGAGGGTGCGATCCCACGAAACGGTGGCCGCCTCCTCGTGGTAGTTCGGTGAAGTGGGCCAGGTGAACCCGTGATCAGCACCATCGAAGATCTGCACCTCCACGTGTTCGAGCGGTGCGACCGCATCGAAGAACGGTTGGTGCATCTCGATCGACTGCACCCGGTCGGCGGTACCGATGCCGACGTACAGCGGATGTTCCAGCGTGGAAGCGCTCAGGTGAGGTGAGCCGGGGACGTCGTTGGCGAGAAAGCTCGGATGCCACATCGCTCCGGCGGAGAACTGCTCGGGCAGCCTCCGCATCGATTGGTAAACCGCTCGGGCGCCGAGGCAGAACCCGACACAACCCATGCCGGTCGCCGAAGCACTGCCCGTAGCCATCAAGGCAGCATCGAGATCACTCTGGATCTGATCATCGGTCATGGCGCCGAGCATCTCGCCGACGTGGGCCCTCGCTTCGGGGGTGGCCTCATTTGCTTCGTACCCGATCATCCGGCCGAATCGGTGATGCAGATCCGGCATGACGACCCGATACCCAACCTCGGCGAGACGGGCGGAAAATTCGCGCAGCGAACCCCGAATCCCGGGAGCGTCCTGAAAGATGACGACCGTCGCCCGCACATCACCCGAAGGTGTGGTGACCACCACCGCCATCTCACCATCGGCGGTTTCGGCATCGACGACCTCTGTTTGCACATCACGATCTGACATCACCCCACCCTATGCGACACCGGATTGGGCCAGATCGGCGGGGAGGAGGGTGGGAAACTAGGGTGAGCTTTCGATGGACCACGAGACCCAAAGCAGCTACCAAACCGCCGGATTCGGACAATCGGATCAGCGGGGTGAACGCCCGGTCGTGCTGGTCGTCGACATGTGCCGGGCCTACTTCGAACCCGAATCACCGCTCTTCCTCGATCGGCCCGAGGTCATCGAATCGTGCAGGGCTCTGGTCGATGCAGCCAGGCAGGCCGGAGTTCCCGTCGTGTGGACGAGGGTCGAGTTCGAACCCGACGATGAAAGTGTCTGGTACCGGCGAATATCCGTGCTGACCGCGTTCGATCGCGGCAACCCACTGGCGGATTGGGTCGACGGTCTGGTCCCGACCCCCGACGAACTCGTCGTCACAAAACGTCACGCCTCAGCGTTCGCCGGCACCGACTTGGCCGAACGGTTAGCCCAGATCGGGGCGGACTCACTACTCGTTTGCGGCGTCTCGACCAGTGGCTGCGTGAGGGCGAGCGCCACCGACGCGTCCGCCCATGATCTGATACCGCTGGTGGTCCGAGAAGCGGTCGGTGATCGAACCGACGCGGTCCACGAGGCGAATCTCTTCGACCTGAACGCCAAGTACGCCGACGTGGTCGGAATCGACGACGTCGTTCAGGGACTCGTCGGCTTGTCGTGACTGTCGTCACACTGCTAGAACCTCCTGATGGACCTTGGAATTTTCATCCCCATCGGAAACAACGGCTGGATGATGTCGAAGAACTCGCCGCAGTACATGCCGAGCTTCGCCCTCAACAGTGAGACTGCGGCACGCGCCGAAGAGGCGGGCTTCGAGTTCCTCCTTTCGATGGTGAAACTCCGAGGGTTCGGAGGTGACACCGAGTTCTGGGACCACAATCTGGAATCGTTCACGCTCATGGCCGGACTCGCTGCGGCCACGGAGAAGATCAACCTCTTCGCTTCCGTAGCGTTGCCGACGATGGAACCGGCCATGGTCGCTCGAATGGCATCGACCATCGACGACATCTCCGACGGCCGGTTCGGCATCAACATCGTGTCGGGCTGGAACCAGATTGAGTACAGCCAGATGGGTGTCTGGCCTGGCGACTGGTACTACGAGAAGCGGTACGACTACGCAACCGAATACGTCCAGATCATGCAGGACCTCTGGAAGGACGGCGTTTCGGACCTCAAGGGTGAATACTTCCAAATGGATGACTGCCGCCTCTCCCCTCTCCCACAGGGCGGGAAGGTGCCGCTTGTCTGCGCCGGCCAGTCCGACCGGGGCATGGAGTTCTGCGCCACCTACGGCGACTATCAGTTCATCATTGGCACCGAAGACCTCGACGTCGTGCGAAACGATGCTTCCCGGCTTGTTGCTGCGGCCGAGAAGACCGGCCGCGACGTAGGTGTCTACGTACTGTTCCAGATCACCATGGGAGACACCGACGAAGAGGCTCAGGCCAAATGGCAGCACTACAAGGACGGCGCTGATCTCGAAGCCATCAAGTTCCTGATCGGTGCCGCGGAGATGGACACCGCCGGTGCCACCGCCGACAAGATCGCCGAGATGCAGCAGGCCTTCAACCTCAATATCGGTGCCGTCGTCGGTAGCCACCAGACGATTGCCGACCGACTCGACGAAGTGAGCGAGATCCCCGGCGTCAAGGGCGTCATGTGTGTCTTCGACGACTACCCCGTGGCAACCAAGGAGTTCGGCGAGAAGATCATGCCGCTCATGAAGAGTCGCAGCTAAAGAGCCACGACCGAACTCGGCCCCAGCGACCATAAGTCGCTGGGGCCGTGTCGTTTTCGGGCCACTCCCTCGAATATTCGCGACTGCTGCGCCAGCAACTGCAGTGATCTTCAAACCCGCACCCGACACGGTCTACGGCGGACCAAACTCCGCAGCAGGAATCATCCTGATTGAGTCGCCGACCGCAGCGGAATCAACGCTGCAGGATCTGAGACCACCGTTCTTTGTTGGCTCTGACGTGGTGAGAACCTTGTTCCCAAACGTCAGCGTGGCCCTCACCAACGAGGCGTTGATAGTGAACGTCGCCGCCTGCGGCCTTCTCTCGAAGGACTTCAGCCGATCGCATTGTGCGCTCGACAACGACATCAAGCAGCTTGGATCTACTGGCGACCTCCACCTCGGCGCCATCGCAGAAGGCCGACACTCGCTGAATCGTCGTTTCATCATCCAACGTGGAGTCGGGCCACAGGCCGACGAAGCTGTGTAACGCCCACGCCAGGTCCCAAAGACGGCGACCAGGCGCCACCAGATCCCAGTCAATGAAGACCCAACCGTCGGATCCCGCGACAAGATTCCACGGCGCCAGATCATTGTGAGCGAGCACCTCATAGGACCCTTCCGGATCGCGACCTTCGGACCGCCAGCAGGGCTCCGGAGGTGGAACGAATCCAGCCTGTGCTCGGTGGAAGCTCAAGATCAGGTGCCCAACACGACGCAGCGCCGCGGTGCTTTCGATCAGGCGCAGGTTGTTCGGATGAACGCACTCACCCGGCACGTACGACAGGATTTCCCGCTGCTCTTCATCCACACCCAATAGAACTGGCGCAGGGTACGACCGTTCGGCGAATGCCTTAGGAGGCCGTGCACTGCGGGTGTCCACGGACCGGAAACGCGACGAACTGTAGAATCCACACGGACAACCTGGGCATCGGAGTTTCCACCCTCAAGGGGCTCCTCAACTGGGTCCACTAGACCATCATGGTCCGATGCGGCTTGGACTGCCATCTACTTTAGAGCTACGACGCCGGAGCGATGTCGATGAGGATCAACGACTCATCTTCGGCCAGTTCCCTCCAGAGAGCGAGTAGATCCTGGTCGGTAAAGAGCGTCGTTTGGTGACTGGACCCGATCTGGTAAAGAAGCTGATCGTCGGGTTCGTTCTCGTCACCAAATGGGATGAGTGAAGGAAGTACCGAGAGCCGGAGTGTGGTGCCCTCGGGCGAGGTGGGCGTGTCGTAGTCACCGAACATCCCGCCGATGGTGAGGAGCTGGAGGCCCAGTCCGTTGTGTTCGAGTTGAGACCAAACCTGTTCTGATTCGAGTGTTTCGGGGTCGAGGAATCTCCCCTCGAGTCCAGCGG
>CALGOA010000032.1 GCA_937958015.1 uncultured Acidimicrobiales bacterium
GTCTCAAGGACCGACAATGCGGCGGTCCGGACCGAACCCTCCGCACACTGCCCACCGATAAACCCCTCGATCGAACCATCCGGAAGAACGACCGCCGCATCACCGGGTCGGGTGGAGGTTGGGCACTGGGCCCGAACCACCGTCGCCAGAACGAACGGACGTCCCTGCTCGATCAATTCACTAACGCGCTGCGATGTAGTCATGGGATTGGTGTGGATTGGCTCCGTGCCAACGTGGCGGGAGCGACCCGACCGAAGTGACACCCGATCGAGCCCAGTGAACGGCCCCGGTTTGGGCGCGTTCGCCACGCAGCGCTGGAGGCGAGCGAAGGCATATTAGATAGGCGCCTGGTGGTTGCCCTGCATGGCCTCCCACACTCGGCTGGGCGTGAGCGGCATGTCGGCGTGGCGGATTCCGTACGGCTTCAACGCATCGACGACGGCGTTGACCACGGCCGGCGGTGAACCCACGGTGGCGGATTCGCCGATGCCCTTGGCGCCAATCGGGTGATGCGGTGATGGTGTGACCGTGTGGCCAGTCTCCCAGTCCGGAACCTCCATAGCGGTGGGGATCAGGTAGTCCATCAACGAGCCGGCGAGGCAGTTGCCGTCCTCGTCGAAGCTGATCATTTCCATCAGGGCCATGCCGACACCGTCGGCGAGGCCACCGTGGACCTGGCCCTCGATGATCATCGGGTTGATCTGGGTACCACAGTCGTCCACTGCGACGAACCGTCGAACCTTCACCTCGGCTGTGCCGGGGTCTACGTCGACAACGCAGATATAGGCGCCGAACGGGTAGGTGAGGTTCTCGGGGTTGTAGCAGATCTGAGCTTCGAGGCCCCCTTCGATACCTTCGGGTAGATCACCGGCGCCGTGGGCTTTCATGGCGATGTCCTGGATCGTGACCGACTTGCTCGGGTCGCCCTTCACGTTGAAGGCACCCTTGCTCCACTCAAGGTCGGAGACGCTGACTTCCAACATCCCAGATGCGATGATCTGCGCCTTGTCCTTCACCTTTCGGGCCACCAGAGCGGCGGCGGCACCCGAGACCGGCGTGGAACGGGAGCCGTAGGTTCCCAGCCCGAACGGGGTGTTGTCGGTGTCGCCGTGCACGACGTCGATGTCCTCGGGTGGGATTCCGATCTCCTCCGCCACGATCTGGGCGAACGTGGTTTCGTGGCCCTGGCCCTGCGTCTTGACGCTGAGTCGTACGACCGCCTTGCCGGTGGGATGGATCCGAAGCTCGCAGCCATCGGCCATACCGAGGCCGAGGATGTCCATGTCCTTGCGAGGACCGGCGCCGACAGCCTCGGTGAAGAAGCTGATGCCAATACCCATCAACTCGCCCCGCTCCCGCTTCTCGGCCTGCTCCTTACGAAGTTCGTCGTAACCGATCATGTCCATGGCTTTGCGCATGGTGGGCTCGTAGTCACCGCTGTCGTAGACCCAGCCGGTCTTGGACTCGTAGGGGAACTGCTCGGGTTGAATGAAGTTCTTCAACCGCAACTCGGCGGGGTCCATGTCGAGGTCGTAGGCCAGGACGTCCACCATTCGTTCGATCAGGTACACGGCCTCGGTGATGCGGAACGAACAGGCGTAGGCAACTCCGCCGGGCGCCTTGTTCGTGTAGACGGCGTCCATGTCGCAGTAGGCAGCCTCGATGTCGTAGCTGCCGGTGAAGACTCCAAAGAAGCCGGCCGGGTACTTCAGCGGGGCGGCGGTCCCGTTGAAAGCACCGTGGTCGGCAAGCACGTACGTCCGTACGGCTCGGATCTTTCCGTCCTTCGAGGCCGCGATTTCACCCCGCATCACGTAGTCACGGGCGAACCCGGTACTCACCAGGTTCTCGGTCCGGTCTTCCATCCACTTCACCGGCTTGCCGGTCACGATGGATGCCACGATCGAACACACATAGCCGGGGTAGACCGGCACTTTGTTACCGAAACCGCCTCCGATGTCGGGGGCGATGATGCGGATCTTGTGCTCGGGCAGCCCCGCCACCAACGCATACACCGTGCGGTGTGCGTGAGGGGCCTGGGTGGTGCACCACAACGTGAGTTTGCCGCTGATCTTGTCCATGTCGGCGATGCTGCCGCAGGTCTCCATCGGAGCCGGATGGACCCGGGGGTACACGATGTCTTCGGACACCACGATGTCGGCGTCGGCGAAGACAGCATCACATGCTTCCTTGTCGCCGGCTTCCCAGTCGAAGCAGTGGTTGTTGTCCTTGCCCTCAAGGTCGTCACGAATGATCGGCGCATCGGCGTCGAGAGCCTTGCGAACGTCGATCACCACGTCGAGCGGTTCGTACTCAACGTCGATGAGTTCGAGCGCGTCGCGGGCGCTGTACCGATCCTCGGCGACCACAAAGGCCACCTCCTGATGCTGGAACCGCACCTTGTCTGTGGCCAACACGGCTTGGACGTCGTTGGAGAGGGTGGGCATCCATGCCAGGTTCAACGTCTCGAGGGTGGCGCCGGTTACGACAGCCTTCACCTTGGGGTGGGCTTCTGCGGCGGAGGTATCGATCGAGACGATCTTGGCGTGAGCGAACGGGCTCCGCAGGATGGCGAGATGCAACATGCCGGGCAGTTGCACGTCATCGACGAACTGGCCGGCACCCCGAACCAGGCGGGGGTCCTCCTTGCGAAGCATGCGGCCGAAACCGACCGGCTTTTGATCGTTGAGATTGTTGTCGGGGGTGGGAATGTGTTGCTCGGTTGCGGTCATGCCGGGCTCCCTTCGAGCGAGACGGCCGTTTCGCGTTCCTTCGACGCGGCCCATTGGATGGATCGGATAATGGTGGAGTAACCGGTGCAGCGGCAGATCTGACCGCTGATGGCTTCGCGGATCACCTCTTCAGAGGGATCGGGATCCTTGTCGAGCAGTGCCCGGGCCGTCATCATCATGCCCGGTGTGCAGTACCCGCACTGGAGTCCGTGGCACTGGATGAATCCTTCCTGCACCGGGTCCAGCCCGTCGGCGGTCTCGAGACCCTCGACGGTCTTCACCCGATGGCCGCCAGCCATAGCGGCGAGATGGGTGCAGCTCTTCACCGGTTCCTCGTCGACCCAGACCACGCAGGTGCCGCAGTTCGATGTGTCACAACCCCAGTGAGTGCCGGTGAGGCCGAGGTGGTCCCGGAGGAAGTGAACCAGCAGAGTCCGTGGTTCGGCCTCCATGGTCACGTCGTCGCCGTTGATGTTCATTGAGATTTCCATTACTTCGACTCCAGTCCCTGTGTGGTGAGAGCGATGATCCCGCTCATGTTCGCTTCGCTCACGGGCCGCTTGGGCCTCCCCGTTGGCATTGAGATTTCCATGATCAGCTCCTATGCCTGGCCGGTGGCTCGTTCGACGGCCTTACGGAGCGACCGCACGGTCAGTTCCTTGGCCAGATGGGTCTTGTAGGCGGCGGTGCCGCGGGTATCGGTTGCCGGGTTGGCGTTGTCGGCCGCGATCTGCCCGACCGTTGCGTACAACTCCTCGGAGGGGGCCTGACCTCGCAGGGCGTCGGAGATCGGCTGGACGTTGGTGAGGTTTGGCCCCACCGCACAGAGGCCGACTCGGCCGTCGGCGATGACCGAACCGTCCATGGTTACTGCGGCGCCGGCGGAAGCGACCGCCCAGTCGCCCGCTCGGCGCTCCACTTTGTGATACGCCGAACTGCTGTTGGGCCTGATCGGAATCCGAACCTCGGTCAACATTTCGCCCTCGATCACCGCAGTCTCGTAAGGGCCGCGATGGAAGTCGTGCATCTCCACGACCCGGTCGCCGCCGGTGTTGCGGATCACGCAGCTGGCGTTTAGCGCATCACATACGGCGCTGAGGTCCTCGGAGGGATCGGCCTGGCAGAGTGATCCGCCCAACGTTCCCCGGTTCCGTACGACCGGATCGGCGATGACCTTTTCGGCATCGCGGAAGATGGGAAAGACGGCAGCGAGTTCGTCACTTTCCAGCAACTGCTGGTGGCGGGTCAGTGCGCCGATTCTCACCTCATCTTCGGTGAAGCGGATGTACTGCAACTCCTCGGTGAGATCGTTGATGTCGATCAGATACTCGGGCATGGCAAGCCGAAGTTTCATCATCGGTATCAAACTGTGACCGCCGGCCACGACACGCGCTTCATCGCCTAGGCGCTCCATGAGCGCTATGGCATGGTCGACGCTGGTGGCTCGTTCGTACTCGAACGGTGCTGGAACCTGCATTTCTACCCCTTCTCTTCCCGGTGGAACCTCAGTCAAGCCATGGCGAAGGAGGTGTGTCAACGGTCACTTCACTGAATGCTGAAGTTCTGAGCGTCGAATTGGTAATTGCCCCCTGCAGAGGTCAGGCTGGGGTTGGTGACTCCCACGCAACTCAGAACCTATGCCGCTGTCGTTCGTCATGGCTCGTCGAAGGCTGCCGCTGAAGAACTCGGCGTGAGCGAGGCGGCGATCAGCAATCACATCGGTGCTCTTCGCAAGGAACTGGACGACAAACTGTTCCATCGTTCCGGCGCCGGTCTGGTGTTCACGCCCGGTGGGCTTCGTCTGGCGACCCGTTCGATCGAACTGCTGGGACTGCAGGAACAGACCCGGGCCGAGGTGACCGCGGCCGCCGACGGGCAACGCCTACTGCGGCTTGGTGTCTCGTCGCTTTTTGCGGAATATTGCGCTCCGGGACTCATTGAAGCGTTTACGACCCGAGCCAAGGACCTGCGGGTTGAGGTGGCGGTTCACCCTCCGGATCAGTTCGGATCGTTGCTGGCCAACCGTGCCGCCGACCTGGCGATCGGGCCATCGATGCCCGACCTCAAGCGAGAGGTGAAGAGCATGGAGTTCGTGCGGTATCAGCAGGTGGCGGTTGCAGCAAGGAGCCACCCCCTGGCCGGAAGGTCGGTGTCGGCCAGCGATGCCGCAGCTCACGAGTGGCTGCTGGGTCCGTCGGCCGTCGACACCGGGGGAGTCGCTCATTCGGTGTTGCAGACCCTCGGCGTGCCCGAGTCGAACCAACTTGTCTTTCAGAGCAGCGAGGCCGCCCTCGGTGAGGCGCGGTCCGGGGGCGGGATCGCCTTTGCGCTCCTTCATAAAGTGGCCTCAGAGGTTAAGGCGGGCCGGGTCGCCGTTCTGAACCTGCCCACCCCGCCATTACATGGGACGTGGACGGTCTACTCGAACGCTCCCCACCAGATCACACCCGCAGCGAAGGAACTCCTTCGTTTCGTGTCGACCCCGCGTGCGCTTCAGGCAACGCTGGCGGGCTCCGCAGCCCACATCGGTCGATTCCGACCCAGCGTGCACGTCACGTTGTGGGCCTCCTGACCCCGACCTACGTGGAGGGAGGTGCGATGAACTTTGAGTCGGTCACATCGCAGATGGTTCGGGCGATGTCCAGCAGGGTGAAGTCGCTGTAGCGGGGGCCGACGATCTGGACGCCGACGGGTAAACCGTTCATCGGTGCCGCCGGGATGACAACCGACGGTAGACCGGGGGCGGTTGCGAGGCCGGCCCAGAACAGGGTGTCGATGTAGGGGCGGCTCAAGCCGTCGACGTCGACCGAACGATCTGCGTACTTACGTTCGATGTTGTGGGGGAACGCCTGGGTGGGAGCGACGGGCATGATGATTGCGTCGACCTCTTCAAAGGCTCGTGCCCATTCTGCGGCGATGTGCTGGCGGGCCTCGTCGGCGCGGAGCCATGCTCTGTGACTGGCGGTCATCAGTTTGGGCGCCACCGATGCGATGTCGTTTGGATCCGACGCACGAGCCACACGATCGAGTTCGTGCCAAACGTTGTCCGGGTACCTAGAACCAACATTCGGCCACAGCAGGGCCAGATAGGTGCTGTAGAGCTGATCGGTCATCACCTTCGGCCGAGCCGTCTGATCGACCGCCGCGCCCGCTGCCTCCATCTCTTCGCCGATTCGAATGACCGTCTTGCGGCACGCGGCGGCCACTGTGGCCATCGACTCATCCGGCCAAACGCCGAGCTTCAGATCCTTGGCCTCACGGAGTCCTGCGCTGGCGGGGAGCTGAGCGCCGGGAACACCCTGGAACGCCCCGACCGTTAGCGCGGTCCGAAGCATCAATTCGAGATCGTCGACCGATCGACCGAGCGGCCCGGTGACGTTCAGATCGCCATGGACCAACGATCCGGGAGGGCCGGGAATGTGGCCTCGCATCGACGACACACCGTGGGTTGGTTTGAGGCCGAAGATGCCGCACATGTGGGCTGGCTGGCGAATGCTCCCCCCGATGTCACTGCCGTACTCGGCCAGCGTCATCCCGGTAGCGACCGCCGCCGCAGCACCGCCCGACGAACCGCCGGCGGTCAATTCCACGTTCCACGGATTGTTCGTCGTGCCGTAGACGTCGTTGTGGGTTTGATGGTCTCCGGCGAAGAGGGGAACGTTCGTCTTGCCGTAGATGATTGCGCCGTTGGCGCGCATCGCCTGGACCACGTCGGCGTCGGTCTCGGCCATGTGCTCGGCCAGACTGGTGGAGCCAGCGGTTGTGGGCAGCCCCACCGTCTCGAAGGTGTCTTTGATCGTGAGCGGCAGCCCAGCCAGCGCACCGAGGTTCTCGCCAGCCCCGATCCGGTGGTCGGCATTCTTGGCGGCGGACTCGCCGCTTTCGATCGCGGAGGCCACCACGGCGTTGACCGACGGGTTGTGCTTCTCCATTGCGGCAACCTGAGCGTTGAACAACTCGACGCTCGATAGTTTGCGGGACTTGATCGCCCGCACCGCCTCGGTTGCGGTTAGTGAAGCCAGTTCCATCGTTCGCTCCCGGTGAGATTGCCTGTTCTGAAGGCGGATGGAAGGCAGCCCCATCCGGGCGACATGGTACCGGGTGCTCGTTCTGTCAGGGGCGAGGAATGAAGCGGGGAACGACCGATGCGTACGCCGGGTATTCGGGATATCGCCGGGTCAGTCGCACTTCCTCCCAACGGGCTTTGATGTTGAAGAAGACGACGGTGAGGATGGCGATGAATGCTCGAACGAAACTGCCCGAGGTGATGGCGCTTGCCGCCACGATCAGAATGACCCCGGTGTAGATGGGATGGCGCATGAGCCCGTAGAGGCCACCAGTCTTGAGCTCACCGGTGTCGACCGGGACCGGTGTAGGGGTGAGCGATGCGCCCAATCCGAAAACCCCGGCCACCAGAATGATCAGTCCTGCGACGCGGAGAAACCACGAGATCAGCTCGAGCGCACCGGAGTTGTTCCAGTCGTCGGATCCCGGCAAAAAGAGAACTCCGCCGAGCAACAGGATCTGCACGGCGACAAAGAGCCAGCCGGTCTGTTGATCGTTCATGGCCTCAGTATTGCCCGCGCTGTTCGATTGACGTGCGAAGCGCCAGATTTTCGGCCACTATCTCGGCGTGGATCTTGCCCCCAGTCCCCGTATCCGAAGGTCGCCGTACTACGAAGCCACGGTTGCCGATGCCACGAAGTGGACCATCTACAACAAGATGTTGATGCCGATCTCCTTCGGCGATCCGGACGCAGAGTACGACCGGCTGATCAACTCCGTTGCGATGTGGGATGTGGCAGCTGAACGCCAGGTCCAGGTCGCTGGTCCCGATGCTGCCGCGTGTGCTCAATACCTTTCGTCCCGCGATCTCTCCGGCATGGTTGAGGGTCAGGGCAAGTACGTCGCCATGTGTGATCACGACGGCCGGATCCTCAACGACCCGGTGCTGCTCAAGCTGAGCGGCGGCCGGTATTGGTTCTCGCTGGCCGACAACGACATGTTGCTCTGGGTGCGGGCGATTGCAGCGGAACGGGGCTTCGACGTAGAGGTGACCGAACCCGACGTGTCGCCGCTCGCAGTGCAGGGGCCGAAGGCGGAGGATCTCGTGGCCGAACTGGTGGGGGATGAGATCCGCTCGCTCAAGTACTTCTGGTTCACCGAGACATCGCTGGGTGACATTCCGCTGGTCGTGTGTCGTTCGGGTTGGAGCAAGCAGGGCGGGTACGAACTGTTTCTCCAGGACGGCTCCCGTGGCACGGAGTTGTGGAACGTGGTAGCCGAGGCCGGGCAGAAGTATGGCATCGGACCCGGTGCTCCCAATGCGGTGGAACGGGTGGAGAGCGGCCTGCTGTCGTGGGGAGGGGACACCACCCCCGATTCCAATCCCTTCGAAGCGTTGATGGGCAAGTACGTACACGTGGACATCGAGGCCGACTTTGTTGGCAAGGCCGCCCTGACCCGCATCAAGGAAGAGGGACCGGCCCGCTTGATGGTGGGTCTGGTTATCGATGACGACGGTGCCGGCGCAGCAATGCAGCCCATCCGCACGCCTATCGAGCAGGACGGACGCGAGGTCGGAACACTCGCAGCGATGGTGCGGTCAAAACGGCTGGGCCAGACCATCGGGCTGGGCCAGATTCTGGTTGAAGTAATCGAGGACGGGCGGCCGGTTGTGGTGGAAGGACCGTCCGGACCAGCGTCCGCGGTCATCACCAACCTGCCGTTCATCACAAAGGGGACCGGCCCCGCCGTTACATTCCCGCCGATCTAGGCTGGCGCAATGGCGGTCATCAACGAACTCAGCCTCGAGGAACGTCTTCAGCGGGCGCTCCCCGCCGATGTCACCTACGCATCGGTTCGACTATGGGACGAACGAGGCGAGTCCCTGGCGGTGGAGCGCAACGTGCTCCGTCCTCTGAGCACCAACTTCGATGTGGGTGTGATGTTCTCGGTGTGGAACGACGGTGGTCTCGGGTATGGAGCCACCAATGACCTGAGTGATGCCGGCCTGGCCAGCGCCGTAGCCTCGGCCCGTCGATGGGCTGCTGCAACCGCGGGAATTGGAGTGGTCGCCGAACCGCCGTTTGGGCATCCGGTCGGGTCGTACGAGTCGCCGGTTACCACGCCGATCCTCGCCGACGACCTGTCCGATCGCATCGATCTGTTGATGGCCCAGAGCCAACGTATGGCGGGCGACGACCGTCTGGTCGATTGGTCAGCATCACTGGGCCATCGCCACGTTGACACGCTGCTGCTGACGTCGGGTGGCGGTCGGGTAGAGCAACAATTCCGCTTCATCTATCCGGGGCTGCGAGCCACTGCCAACGAAGGCACCAACACCCAGAGCCGAACGTTCGGGCGCAACGCATACTGTGGGCAGGGCGGCCTCGAGTTGCTGGACAACTATGGCTTCGGGGACGCCGCCGAGCGCATCGCTCGAGAGGCGGTCGAGTTGCTCGACGCACCGAACTGCCCCACCGGGACCATGGATGTGTTGCTCGCTCCGGATCAGATGATTCTGCAGATCCACGAATCCATCGGCCACCCGCTGGAACTCGATCGGATCCTCGGCGACGAGAGGAACTATGCCGGCACGAGCTTCGTCACGCCGGACATGTTCGGTTCGTTCCAGTACGGCTCGGAGAAGCTCAATGTCACGTTCGACCCAACGGTGCCCGGACAGCTGGCCAGTTACGGCTTCGACGACGATGGCACCCCGGCCGAGAAGCAACATCTCATTCGCGACGGAGTTCTGGTACGGCCTCTTGGCGGATCGACCTCGGCTCAACGGGCCGGGATGGACGGCGTCGCCACCAGTCGAGCCTGTTCGTGGAATCGTCCTCCGATCGACCGGATGGCCAACCTGAATATCGAAGCAGGGGAGTCCTCCTTCGACGAGCTGGTGGGTTCGATCGAACGCGGTGTCTATCTGCAGACCAACAATTCCTGGTCCATCGACGACAGCAGAAACAAGTTTCAATTCTCCTGTGAGTACGGAACCCTGATCGAGGATGGCGAGCTGACCACGACGGTCCGCAACCCGAGCTACCGAGGCGTGTCGCAGAGCTTCTGGCGCAGCCTCGACGGTGTTGGAGACGCGTCGACCTTCACCGTGATGGGAACACCAAACTGCGGCAAGGGTGAGCTGAACCAGATGGTCGGCACCGGTCACGCCTCACCGCCCTGTCTCTTCCGCGACGTCGAGGTGTTCGGGGCGGACGCATGAATGCCAGGGCTGCTTTCGACGAACTGGTCACCTGGGCAAGTGGAACGCTGCAGGGCGAAGAGGTCCTGTTGGCCTCGCTTGTCGGCGAGTCGACCGACTTCGTTCGGTTCAACCACGGCGACGTGCGACAGGCCGGATCGATCCAACAGCAGGACATCTCGGTAGAGCTCATCGATGGGCGACGTCACTGCTCGGCGTCGATGCCATTCACCGGTGACGCCGCCTCAGATCGCAGTCGGCTGGGCGCCGCGCTAAGGAGTCTTCGGGAGCAACTGCGACTGGTGCCCGAAGACCCGTACCTGAACTACAACACCGAGGTGACCAACGGGCAGAAGGTGACGCCAGGCGAACTGCCCGACACCACCGAGGTGGTTGGTGAGGTCCGATCGGCATCTACGGGCCACGACCTCGTTGGCATCCTCGCCAGCGGTGACACCTACCGCGGCTTCGCCAACTCACTGGGCCAACGAAACTGGTCCAGCGCCAGCACCTTTAACCTCGACTGGTCCATGTACCTGCAGGCCGACAAGGCCGCGAAGAACGGGTACGCCGGGTTCGAATGGGACTCGTCGACGTTTCAATCCAAGATCGACTGGTCGCTTCAGCAGGTGGATGCTCTACGTCGGCCCGCTCGAACGATCAGCCCCGGCGGCTACCGGACCTTCCTCGCTCCCGCCGCCATCGAGGAGTTCATGACCCTGCTCGGGTACTCGGCGTTTGGGCTTCGCGCCCACCGGACCCGTCAGACGCCGCTGCTGCAGATGGTGGCCGGCGATGCCCAACTTCATCCCCGGGTCAGCCTGTCCGAAGCAACGTCGCAGGGCGTGGGGCCCGACTTTCAGTCGCAGGGTTTTCTGCGTCCCGATGCAGTCGACCTCATCGACCGTGGACAGTACGTGGGGCACCTCATCTCGCCCCGGTCGGCACAGGAGTACGGCGTCGCCACCAACGGCGCCTCATCGTCGGAGATGCCCGAATCGTTGTCATTGAGCACCGGTTCACTTCCATCGGGCGAGGTGCTCGAACAACTCGGGACCGGTCTCTACGTCGGCAACCTCTGGTACCTCAACTACAGCGATGCGGCAGCATGCCGCACGACGGGCATGACCAGATTCGCAACGTTCTGGGTAGAGGATGGCGAGATCTCGGCCCCCGTCAACGTGATGCGCTTCGACGACACCGCCTTCAATCTGCTTGGCGACCGACTGATCGACCTGACCGACACGGCTGAGGTCGTGCTCGATCCCATGAGCTACCACGCCCGCTCGACCGGCAGCTTCCGTCTCCCCGGTGCGCTGGTGGAAGAGATGACCTTCACGCTGTAACAACTAGCTCAGCGCAGCGGTCACCTCTTTGAGACGATCGTTGTTGAGCCGAAACCACGCCCACTTGCCGCGTTGCTCCCGGTCCAGGATCCCCGCCTTCACGAGCTGGGAGAGATGGTGGCTGATCGTCGGCTGGCTCTTGCCCAGAGCGGCCGGGAAGTCGCAGGCGCAGGCCTCGCCGGAGGTAGCGACGATGTTGACCAGCCGAAGCCGGACTGGATCGGCCAATGCTTTCAGCCAGCCCGCCAACAGCACCGCTTCATCATCGGACAACGTGGCATCCGACAATGGGGCGCAACACGACTCGGTCATGAAACAAACATACCAAAATCCACGGCAAACGTATTGACAACCATCGATGCATGTCTCAGTATGAACGTATCGACAAACGTCGAAACG
Organism: uncultured Acidimicrobiales bacterium; assembly: GCA_937958015.1. Classification (GTDB taxonomy): domain Bacteria; phylum Actinomycetota; class Acidimicrobiia; order Acidimicrobiales; family SZUA-35; genus JABDIY01. The sequence goes on from CALGOA010000032.1 coordinate 11,688, forward strand.
TTCGGAAGGAAATCCAATGCGTGTTCAACTTGCTCTCAATGTCTCCGATCTCCAGGAATCGATCTCGTTCTACGAGAAGATGTTCGACACCCCCGTGGCCAAGGTCCGCGACGGCTACGCCAACTTCGAGGTGGCGAATCCTCCCATGAAACTGGTGCTCTTTGAGGGTGCCGGCGAAGGTGGGACGCTGAACCATCTTGGTGTGGAGGTCGAGGAGGCCGACCAGGTTGAGGCGGCCGAGCGACGCATCAGTGCCGAGGGTCTGGACACCTCCGGCGTCGATGACACGCTCTGTTGTTATGCCGCCAAGACCGAGACGTGGGTCGAGGGTCCCGACACGAAGTGGGAATGGTACGTGAAGACCGGCGACTCGGACCAGATCCACAACACGGTGCTGGGGGCGGAATCCAGCTGTTGTCAATGATCGGTTGATGGTGGGGATATTCAGCCCAATCACTTGAGAAGAGCGTCGCAGTCGCCGAGAATGCTTGCATGTTCGGAGTAGTAGTACCGATCGGGCTTGGCGGCGCGATTCTCTTCTTCCTGTGGATCTATTGCGTGATCGACGTGATAGTCACGGATTCGATGCTGACGCGGAATCTGCCGAAGGGCACCTGGCTGTTCCTCGTGATCTTCATTCCAACCGTCGGTTCGGTCGCATGGCTTGTTGCCGGTCGACCCGAGGGGGCGTCTCTTGCCGTCGGGGGCCAGAAGGCCAACTATGCGAACAACCCGTACCGCTCCTCGACCCGAGGGTATGAGGACTCACCCGACTGGAAATCAACCACAAAACCCAGCCAGCCGGCAGCAACAGCCGCATCGACGGGTGACATCACCGAGTCGGCGGCTGTGCGTGAACGTCGTCTGCTCGAGTGGGAAGCAGAACTTCGCAAACGAGAAGATGCTCTAGGTGAGGACACGGACAGCTAGGGCTTCGGTTCACTCCAAAAGGTTCTCTTCAAACGGGAACTCGCTCAGAAGTACCGTCCCGGAGTCGGTCACCAGAATCTGCTGTTCCAACTTCACGCCCTCTTTGCCATCTGCGGCACCGATGTAGCTCTCCACGCAGAGGGTCATGCCCGGCATGATCACGCCGTCGTAACCGGCCGCATCGAAGTCGGTGTGGTGGTAGAGGTATGGGTACTCGCCGGTCATGCCCACGCCATGGGCGGAAAGGTAGTAACGGTTCGCGGCGTATCGCCCCGGAATGTTCCACGCCCTGTCGCTGTATTGCTTGAAGGTCAGACCGGGTTCGATGATCCCGATGTTGTGATGAACCTGCTCGTGCGCCGTCCGGTACAGATCCTTCTGAACCGCGGTTGGCAACCCGGGACCGGTATGGAACGTCCTCGAAAAGTCGCTGTAGTAGCCGTGGCATCCGACGACATCGGTATCCAACGCCACCAATTCGTTCGCCTGAATGGTGCGTGACCCGGTCTCCTGAAACCATGGGTTGGTTCTGGGCCCGCTATTGAGCAGCCGGGTCTCGCAGTAGTCGGCGTTGTCGGCGATGACCGACTGGTGCAGCACCGACCACAACTCGGTTTCGGTGATTCCGGGGCGAATCGACTCCTTCAGCTTCTGCACCCCTCGTTCGGTGGCTCGCAACGAGGCCTTGATGCACTGAATCTCACCGGGTGATTTGATGGCCCGCGCCATCTCCACCGGCTCCTGGGCATCCACCACGTTGACACCGTTCACGGCCAGCGCGATCGCAGCACCACCGTTCATGCGTTCGATTCCCACTACCGGTTCGCGTGAGCCGGTGAGTTCGGTGATCGTGGCAGCGGTCTCTGCGGCCCAAACCCTTTCTCGATTGCCAATGTCGGCGCCCGCGGCGACGAAACTGGCGGTGGTCGCAGTTCGCACCTCATCGATCGTTTCGAAGCCGTCGGCCAGATGGGCACACCCGGTGAACTCGAACAGGATCGATCGGTCGGCGGTGAGCAGCAAATACCTGGACGGGGCGTTGCGGGCGGTGAAGATCTGCATGTTTCGGGTGCCGGTGGCATATCGGATGTTGACCGCATCGCTGAGGATGAGAGCGTCTATGTTCCTCGCCGCCATCTCGGCCCGAACCCGATTCAGACGGTAACGGCGAACTTCATTCAGGTTGATGCCCACGCTTTCGGGTGCGGCGTCGAGCAGCGCAATGGGGTTCCGGTCGGAATGCCAGTCCAACGTTGTCATGTTGTGAGTGTTGTCGATGCGGCGTGGCAACGGCCGACCATTGAGCAACTACAACGGCAGGTTTCCGGTGGCGCTGCTCGTCGTGCCGTGGTCTTTCCAGGCCGCGATCGTGCGCTGTGCGATTCGCATCTGATGGACCTCGTCGGCACCGTCGGCAAATCGAGCCCAACGGGCCTGTTGGTACATGTGGGCCAGCGGTGTGTCGGTGCTGTAGCCGAGGGCCCCGTGCACCTGGATCGACCGATCGATGATCCGGTTCAAGCTGTTCGCCACGAAGTGTTTCGCCATCGAGACCTCACTCTTGAAGTCCTCACCGGCATCGATCTTCGACGCCGCGTGAAGCACCATCAGCTTGCTTTGGTACAACTCCATCGCAGAGTCCGCGATCATCCACTGGATGCCCTGTTTCTCCGCCAACAGCGATCCGTGGCTGTATCGATCCAACGACCGCTCGACCATCATGTCCAGAGCCGATTCCGCCTGGGCGATCCAGCGCATGCAGTGGGCGAGGCGGGCGGGACCCAATCGATACTGGCCCAGAAGGTGTCCCTGTCCGCGGCCGCCCAGCATCTGTGATTTGTGCACCCGAAGGTCCTCGATCCTAATCTCCGAATGTCCGGTCGAGCCGTGCATCGTTTCGATCTGGCGGACCTCGGTCCAGCCGTCCTGAGGGATATCGATGATGAACGCCGTGTTTGCCGCCTGGGGTTTCTCCGGGTCGTCCTCGGTCCGTACGACCAGAATGGCGAATGCAGCGCGGTGAGCATTGGAGATGAACCACTTGTGGCCGTTGATGACCCATTCGTCGCCATCCTCGTAAGCGGAGGTGCGAATAAGTGTGGGGTCCGAGCCTGCTACCTCGGGTTCGGTCATGGCGAAGCACGATGTCGTTCGTCCTTCACAAAGGGGGCGAAGGTACTTCTCGCTCTGCTCGGGTGTGGCCCAGTGCAGAAGCGTATGCATGTTGCCCTCGTCGGGCGCCTGGGCGTTGAGAACCCAGGGTCCGTAGTAGGTCTTCGCCGCCTCGGCCTGGACCATCGCCAGTTCCACGTGCCCCAAGCCCATGCCGCCCCAGTCGGCCGGCATGTGGGGGAGCCAAAGGCCCTCGTCCCGGGCGCTCTTGCGTAGGCCCACCAGCCGGTCGATGTACGCCCGACGGTCGGTGTCCTTCAACGTCTTGATTTCGGCCTCGGCCGGCTCGACCACAGTGGTGATGAAGGTACGCACTCGCTGACGGAGCGCCTCGATCTCGGGGGACAGGGTGAAGTCGATAGCCACGGTCGGAACGTATCCGCGGAACGTCGACCCCGGAAAATCGTTGGCCCGGGGAGGTCGAGGGCTGAGGTGTTCCAGTGCGCATGAATGACACCGGTGGGGTCGGGGTGTTGCGGGCGTTCTGTTCTTGGCCGCCAAACACTGGTTGGGTCCAGTGAAACTCTGGTAGCCGGTGACCATCTTGAGCGCGGCCAACGGGGTTCGCTATCAGGTGTACAACTATTCAGCAGGCAACATGAGGGTCGACGAGATGAGGACGATAGCAATTGACTAGTTTCAAGCTGGACCTTGCAATCCTGGGAGCAACGCTTGTTCTGGCGGCTTGCTCGTCATCAGACAGAACTGCCAGCGATCAAGACGGTGGTATCGGATACCCGGCTGTGATTGGGCAGGGCTGTGAGCGTAACGACACCGGTGTCATCATTGCTTCCGCGGGGCCGGATTGGGTGTCGCTTAACGAAATGACCGCTAAGGCTGATTCGCTGATCGAAGGAACCGTTGAGTCCGTATCCGATCCACGAGCGACAACGCGCGGAGCTTCTTTTGGCGAGGAGCCACCTCTCTACTTCAGGGTGGCAACGGTTAGCGTGTCCAGCGACTACCTCGGCGGTCGTCAGGAGGGCGAAGAGCTCTCACTTATCCTGCCCGGGTCTGGGCTCGGACCTGAGGAGCAGTCGAACATCCTTTGCTATGGACGCGACGGTATCGAGCAGAGCCCGCTCGCTTTTGGCGCAGGAGACGAAGTCATCGCCATGGCGCGGACATATTCGATAGATCTCCCCGGCGTTGATGGTTCAACTTTTTACGCCTCGTCAGGATGGGTTGGCGTTTGGCGCATTGCAGGCGATCGAGCCATTTCCTCAAACGAGGCATTGTCGACTACCCGGGCCGATTTGCTGGAAGCCGTAGTCCTTGAAGAGGCGAACGGGCCTGACGTAGCTCTTTCGAACGCACTCAATCTGCAGCCAGAAAACTAGATACCACCGCCGCAGGAAGTTCAAGATCGCCGGCGGCTCAATCTAGAACTCGTATCTTCAGTCTGACCGGGGATACGAGCTTGGGAGCGCGACGAACACCCCGACGAGCGGGGTTGTAGCTGGTGTGCGTGGGACGGGCGTCCGATCCTGGCTACTCCAGTTGAATGGGGGAGTTGCGGAAGATCTGTGAGCCTTTGTGGTCGTGTCGGTGTTTCCACCGATGATGGCTCTGTTGTTTGGCGGCTCGGCGCAAGCGCCTCACCGGCGGACACAGCAGCTGGCCGTTCGCGACGAGCGTTGGTCCTCGACTGTTGTGGGGGGTGATGTGGTCGTGGTCGCAGTGGTGGTGGGGTGTTTGGCAGCCGGGGTGTTGGCAGGTGTTGTCGCGTAGTCGGATCATTCGTTTCTGCACGGCCCGGAAGTGGCGGCCGCCGGGCCGGTCGTTGACGAGGTTCCCTTGTTCGTCGAGCGGGTGGTAGCGGCGGCGGCCACCCATTTCATTCACGATGGATGGCGGGACCAGGGTGCCTCTTGCCGTCTTGGGGTAGATGACCGAACCGAATCCGGTTCCGCCTGGTGCGGGTACTGGGATTGGTCCGGTTGGTTGGCGGTCGAGGCGATCGAGCCAGTCGTTCACATGATCCGACAGGAACTGATCGGTCGGGGTCGGCGAGTTGGAGCCGAGCTTGATCCGTTCTCGGGGCTGTTCATCGCGTGGGTCGTGGCCTTTGGGGTACAGGATCTCAATGTGACCCTTCGGCGAGGCGTCACCGAGGATCAGATCAACCAGCGCGTCATGAGCCAACGCACTGCCGACAACCTCCGGCCGTACAGCTGCGAGTTCTTTTTCGCGGTGGTGGACGGCGTTGATGACTGCTTCTCCAGCTAAGGGTTCGAAGGTGCCGTCGAAGTGGATGTTGCCGAACAGATCCCGGCCCCACACGAAATGGCGTCGTGCCTGTGCCCGGAGGAACTCATCCAAGTGTTCGTTCGGGTCCGCAGCCGCTAACCATT
>CALGOA010000033.1 GCA_937958015.1 uncultured Acidimicrobiales bacterium
CGAGGCCGACGACGACGTCGGGCAGGCCGCTCCCCGACCAGGCCACCGCGGCCGCCGCCACCAGCACCCCGCCGTTGGCGATCAGGTCGTTGCGAGAGCACAGCCAGGTTGACTCCATGTTGAGGTCGTCGCTGCGATGGCTCCACAACAGGTAGAAGCAGTAGGCGTTCCCGGCGAGGGCCACTGCGCCCATCCAGCCCATCGCCGAAGCGTCCACATCGAGCCCGGTTATCAGCTTGCCAACCGCCTGTCCGAGAACGAGCAGGCCAAAGCCGAGTTGCACCAGGCCTTTGGCCAGCGACGCTCTTGCTCGCCAGCGGACGCCTCGATGCAACACCCAGATGCTGAACGCGTACACCATCGCATCGCCGAGCATGTCCAACGAATCACCAAGCAGTGCCGTTGAACGGGCCACCCAGCCAACGCTGAATTCGACCACGAACAACACGGCGTTGATCACGAGCACGATCCAGAGCACGCGGCCCTGACGCTGACGCAGGTCGGCCAGTTCGCCGCCCTTGTTCTCACAGCACGAGTCGCTCACACAGAAAACGGTAGCCGCCAATCGGTCCCTGTCGGACCGATTCCCAAGGCCGACCAGCTGCCAGCCGGAAGCTTCACACTGTGCTTCGCGCGAAGTCCGTCGAACGAGAGATTCTCGGGAATCTCGTTGTGGAAGGTAACGATGACGTTCCGGCGACAGAACAGTTGGCCTGTCCAGGTTCGAAAGCGCTCGATATCAAGATCAGGGAGACCGAATTCCGACCATTTGGTCAATCCGAACGAGGTTGCGGCACGGCATTTTGCGTCTATATACGTTCGAATACTTACAATAGCCAAGTAGGATCGTCCGGGAAGAGGAGTAGACATGGCACGACGCAAGAAGGGGCCGGGGCGCACTACACCGCCGTCAACACGCCCAAGAAACTGGGATGACCGTCGTGGTCACCTGCGGGCGGTCGACACAGGACCACCCCCATTGATGCCGATTCTCGCTGCACTTTCGCGCCTGCTCGTAAGGGAGCACGCGTCGTACGGACCGATGGGGAGTCCTGACTTCCGGTCACTCCGGGACAATGTGTTCCGAGCTATCGAAAATGGCGAGCTGTTCGATCAGGCCTGTTCGATCGCAGCCGAGTTCTTCGATGACGACCGAATGCGCGCCGCAGCCGCACGGCTCTATCCACAGCCTCCTGGACAGATAACGCCTGCGACGATGATGGCCATGTCCACACCCCTACGGGCGGCTCTGTATACCGACATCGCCCACGAGGCAGGGTTTGCGGTCGCCGCAGTGAGCGCACCGACGGGAGAGGAACTGACGGCCGTCGTTCTGCTCAACTTCCTAGGAGGGCCGATCGCAACCGACGCGTATGTCACCCCCGTCGAGACTCACGACGTACTGGACCGAATCGACGCCAACGCCGACCTCGAGCGCTCGCCAAAGGCGTCTTCAGAGGTAGCGAGAGTTGCGCTCGATGCGATCCACACCGCAAAGATGTCGTACCCGTCCATCGCCAGCGACTCCTGGCCTGATGAAGCGCCATTGATCGACTGGATCATCGGCAAGATTCCCAATCCGGCACCACCGATCGATCTCGAAATCCGTATCACCGAGGACGAACGAACCAACTTCATTTCTTCGTTTCTCGCCTCTCCCGAAGCCGGCGATGTTGCCATGTCCGAGGATCGAAAACGTCTGGCGTTGGAACTGGTGATGTTCTTCAAACTGAGCTACGGCAACGGTTCCCAAACCCTGTGGGGAGAGCAACAGGTCGGCTATCTGATGCACGAGTGGTTGCATTCAAAAGTCGTCGGACCCGACGAGGACATCCTCGACGTGTTCGATCTGCTTCCCGCCATTGTCCGCTACAGCCATCGGACCACCGACGTCGTCGAGTCGTTGACCGAACACGTCCTCACCACGATAAGCGCCAGTCGGCCCGTGGCCGTTAGTCAACTGAACGAACGACGACCGGGAGGCGGGGGTGACCCGGACCTCGACATGTTGTCCGACTTCGGGTCGTTCGACTACGTAGCCATGGTCCGAGGCGAACTGGAAGACGCGGTCGGAGGTGCCGCAGCGCTGGACAACCTCACCGTCGAGCGGCTACCCGCCAACGAACTCGGTGACGGTGCGAACCTGGAAGATGAACGTCTCACCCACATCGTGAACGCAGCGCGAACCGGGGCACGAGAGCTCTTCGGCGATGAGATGGCGACCGCTGTCAGCAGGCTCGCAATCCATCTCGCCGGTTCGATTCCCAAGGTTCTACTACGTGGGAGATCCGAGTCTGCTGCTGCGGCGATAACGCTGCTGTCAGCAGAGGCCAACAACGTAAAGCGGCAGCGAACTCTGAAGGAACTGCAGGAAGTGTTCGGCATCAAGTCGTCTCCCAGCGAACGAGCGTCGAGCATCAGCAAAGCGATGGGATTCCGACGCCAGTACTACGGGCTGGCAGCTCTCGGCTCGCCGAGGTTCCTAATCTCATCACGCCGGCAGGGAATCCTCGACGAACTTGCCGAGATCGAAGCTGACTCCGACTAATACTTCGATGACAATTCGAGACTCCCGCTCGCGTTCAACGCGCCCCGCTCTCGACCTTGAGCCCGTCGATCAGTCGACCGAAGCGCCGAAGCTTTCCCACTCTCGGCCCTCGGCGGCCGCAAGCTCGCGGCCCGCGTTGACCTGAAACTCGCTGATACCGCCCGGTTGCCATGGCCCGGCCGATCCGGCGGCCACGGCGTCGGCCGACT
>CALGOA010000034.1 GCA_937958015.1 uncultured Acidimicrobiales bacterium
GGTGGAGTTCCATGCACCCTCGAAGCCGGAGCTGGTGGTGTGCTGGGCGAGGCCGGATTCGAAGTCGTTCTTCCAGCCGATGAGCTGCTGCTCCATCGGTGCACCCTCGGGCTCGGGGTTGACCATGTCTTCGGGGCCGGCACCGTGCATCTTGCCGAAGGCGTGACCGCCGACAACCAGTGCCACGGTCTCCTCGTCATTCATGGCCATACGGCCGAAGGTCTCGCGAATGTCGGCGCCCGATGCGACGGGGTCGGGATTGGCGTTTGGCCCCTCGGGGTTCACATAGATGAGGCCCATCTGCACTGCACCCAGAGGCTCGGCAAGTTGACGATCGCCGCTGTAGCGCTCGTCTTCCAGCCACACGTTTTCAGGACCCCAGTAGATGTCTTCCTCGGGGGCCCAGATGTCTTCACGTCCACCGGCGAAGCCGAAGGTCTTGAAACCCATCGACTCGAGTGCAACGTTGCCGGTGAGGATGAGAAGGTCGGCCCAGGACAGCTTGCGGCCGTACTTCTTCTTGATGGGCTCGAGCAGGTAACGGGCCTTGTCGAGGTTGACGTTGTCGGGCCAGCTGTTCAACGGAGCGAAACGCTGCGAACCCGAGGTGCCGCCACCGCGACCGTCGTGGGTGCGGTAGGTGCCGGCCGAGTGCCAGGCCATACGGATAAAGAAGGGGCCGTAGTGGCCGTAGTCGGCGGGCCACCACTCCTTGGAATCGGTCATGAGCGCCGTGAGATCGGCTTTGACCGCAGCGAGGTCGAGGGTGGCGAACTCGGCTGCGTAGTCGAAGTCCTCATCCATCGGGTTCGACTTGGCCGAATGCTGGTGAAGGATGTTCAGGTTGAGTTGGTTCGGCCACCAGTGCTGGTTGGCCTGGCTGCCTCGGGCCGAATGGTCGCTTTGCAGCACCGGGCACTTGGCTTCTTGGGCGTCGGTCATTTTGGTGTTTTGCTCCTGCGGGTTGATGGATTGGTTGGAGAGTATTTCGATGGGGATTGCTCAGCTGTGGCAGTCGGGGCAACGGCCCCAGTAGACCACCTCGGCCTCGTCGATTTCGAAGCCGTGAGTATCGTCGGCTTCGAGGCACGGCGTCGAACCGACAGCACAATCGATGTCGAAGATCAGGCCACATTCCCGACACACCAGATGATGGTGGTTGTCGCCGACACGGTCTTCGAACCGGGCGGGTGACCCCGTCGGTTGAATCCGGCGAATCAGCCGTTTGTCGGCGAATGCGCCGAGCGTGTCGTAGACGGCCTGTCGGGAGATCGAACCGATTCGACCTCGGACCGTTTCGGTCAGCTCTTCGGCGGTGGCATGCGGCGCTGCGGCTACCGCTTCCATGATTGCCAGGCGTTGCGCAGTAACCTGCAGGCCACAGCTTCGCAGCTGCTGCTCGAAGGTCTGTTCACTTGGATCATGAGCCAGAGGCTCGTGTGCCACGCCGTCGGTCACAGCCGCCAGTCAAGCACGCATTCTGGACTGAGTCAAGAAGTTCACATAGTAAAGATTCGCACTACATGAAGCGTCTCTTGGGTCCGTCCGGACGCTCGCGGCCCCGTTACGTCTCGTGATAGCCGGCGGCTAAGGCCTCCGACTCCAGACGCCTAGCGACTTCTTTGATATCCGGCAAAGTGGGCGCGATAGTCGGCGCCATCGAGCAAAGAGTTCGCCAGGTCTGCCAGACCGCCAGTCGCTTCATACGACGCGATTCCAGATCGCAGCTCGGCTTCGCTGGGGCTCCGTCCGGTAAGCAGGTTGTAGGTAGCACTCACGTCCACCCGTGACCTCATGGACGTCTTGAATTCCTGTCCCTCGGAGAAATAGAACAGCACGTCCGGCCCCTCGAGACCGCCGGTGTCCATCGTGTCGAGCCAATACTCGTAGCCTGATGCGTCCGGCTCTCGATTGAGAACGTTTCGGTAGGCCAGCGCTACGAAGAGCCGGTCGCCGGAATCGCCGTAGCGCAACCGAAACTCCTCGCTTTGTGCGAAATAGCGCGAGACCGCCAGGCGACCGGTACCGGACTCCACGACGTCGACCCAGTAGGCCAGACCTCCCGCATCGGGCAGTCGATCGAAATAGGTCTGGTACAGGCGCGCCATCGAATCCGCACGCTTGCGGTATTCCTCGGATCGCACGAGTGCGTCGACGAAGCGACCTCGTGCATCTGGGTCAGAGTCGAGCGGCCCCCGCCACCGTTCCAATTCCCTCTCGGATGCCTGCCTGCCGTTCATCTGCATAGTGAGCGTGTTGACGAACGAGGTGGCATCGTTATCGGGATGGCTGCGGATGTCGGTCAGGATCGTGAAAGTGGATGTATCTCGTATCCCCCTCCCGACCGGGGGGACGATCGTACGGCCGAACGTTGAAAACTCGGTGTTCTCGAATGCCAAAGCGGCCGGAGCACTCCAGCGACAGTCGACGGAAAGGTCATTCGCCGACGCTGAGTCATGCACGACCCGAATGAGGTCTCCGTAGGCCACGTCGCGTTGCCATCGTTGGTTCCCGCACGAGAGCGTGACTGTACGTCGGCCAGGGAAGTCGCCGACGTTTGTGGCGAGAATCCAATGCACCGGATGCCCGACATCCTCACCCATATAGAGGGCCCATTCATCACCAGCGTCTTCAGTTAGCGCAGGATCGGGCCAGACGGGGGTGTAGTCGATGACTCTCCCGTCCCCATCCAGCGGCCCGAACCTGCCCCCGCTGGCCCGGGCGCTACAGGTCGCACTGGTCGGGATCGTGAACTGAATTTGTTCACCCATCGCTATCCATTGAGGTAGATAGTCGAACTCGCGCTCACCATCCACGCAATGCATGACCACCTGGCTTTGATGCCACCCCAACCGCTCTCCGTAAGACGTGATGGTGATGGTTCGGAACGCACTTGCGGCGATGACGTCGATATTCACGGGATCGGTCACAGAACCGTCGGCGAACTCGACCACCAGACCCACGGACCCGTTCGGAAGCGAGTCGGTGCCAACCGACACCCCCGCCTCAACCGATTCGAAAGGAATCGAAATGCCGTTAGCCCTGACCTCAACTGGCTCGGAAAGGCTCCAGGTTTGGAAGGTTGCGGTGTCGTCCCGCCGAAAGTCGACGTCAGTCGGGCCATCGGTGATGTAACTCGCTGATCGGGGCAAGACCCGTAGCGACGTGCGTCCGTTCAGATAGAGATTCTGATCATCGATATGGACGACCGGACCATACGATCCGCGGATGCGAGCCTCGGTCAGACCTGTGGCGAGGTTTGCTATGCGAAGGTACTCCCCAGTTACTACCACCCGGTCCGAGTCCAGCACGAAGGCTGTCTCGGACTCCGTGCATTCAAAACACGCCACCGTGCGAAGAACCGAGCCCTGCTCGTCGAGTTCGACAAGGGTGCCATCTCTCACGTCAACGTACGTACCGGTTTGATCATCTACTTTGCGACGTTGCGGCCGCGCCGGGCCGAGGGTATGCAGATCGTCCAGCGAAATATCGTGAAACCATGGGCCGTTTTGGACATGGAGGACCCGATCCTCGACGCCAACACCGGCGAAGAGGCGCAAGCGCCCGGCACGGAGTGGGTAGGTGATCAGTTCCGAACGGTTGTTGGCCTGGTTGACAACGACCAGTCCCTCCTGGTCGCCGCTGTAAACCACACCATCACGCTCGTCGCATTGATTAGGCGGCTCGCTGCTGAGTCCGGGCACACCACCGCGCTTCTGAAGACTGTCCGTGACAAGGTCGAAGATGGAGTACGAGCCATAGTTACAGCCGACCAGAGTCGTACCGGACACCGTCGGGGCAGGGTCCGAGCGCGTAATCGGTGTTATCTCGCCCGTCGAAGGGTCGACGAGGTCAAACCGTGAGATGATCCGACCCTTGACCGGTTCGGTAAAAAGCCGTTCCTCGGACCCGACCCAGACATCGATCTCCTCAAGACCGGCGGGAATCCGAAGGTTGTATCCATGATCTTCGAGTTGGGCTCCGACCGGGCTCACGCCGGTCAGTTGCAGGCCCACGAGAAGTAGGACAGCAACCGCAACGATTCTCATACTCACAGGAGAGTATCGATGCCTCCGATGGTGCGCATGGGCGTTCTCCCCCTGCGCAGTTGAGGAATCGGAACCCCCTGAGACCGGGCGACCTAGGGTGCGACATGGTCACCCGATTGTGTTGGGCCAAAGCCACCAGCCGGGCTTAACCGTCAGAGGCTTCGGCTTCGAGATTGGGGACAGCTGGGTCATCCACCTCGGTCGGTGCGATCGCAGATGGAGCCGATCCGTTCCCCAGCAACGTCTCCCATGCGATGTCAAGGTCACCGGCAGCCGAGACGGGGAACTCGGGCAGGCTGGCAATCGCCCGATCCAAGCGGTCGACGACCTCTGCGTACTCGGTCGTTGTGCTCGCATCGATCGCCGTCAACGTGTCCCGAGCTGATGTGAGATCGGATGATGCCAGCCCGTAGTTCGCCTGGAAGAGGAACAGCCTGGCCCGCGACATGCGCTCGGCGGCACGGGTCACCTCAACCTGTTCGGCGACACCGTCATTGGCGCGGCCGAGTTCGAGGTCAAGCGCAGCCGCAAGATCGTCGAGGTCGTCGATGCGCTGGTCCTGTCGCGCGATCTCCTGATCCATCGCATCCAATCGCTCGACGGTGAGCGACCGCTGGGAAGCTGCGTCGTCCAATCCGTCGCCGTTCGTGGCCACACCATTCTCGAGTTCGGCAACATCGGCGGCGATGGCGTCCAGCCGCGTGTCGAAGTCGGTCAAACGACCCTGCACGGTGGTCAGGTCCGCCGCGGTGGTCTCGACCGGTTGGATGTAGCGTTCGTTGATGCTCGGCCAGAGCGAGTACGCCGCAGCACCCAGTCCGCCGACGACCAGCAGGAACATGACAGGGCCAAGCACTCGGCGGCGCAGTCCGCGGTCGGATGGGTTCGCCGCTCCGGGTCGGGCGGCGGAGCTCGCTCTCGGCGCGGCCGTCGGTTCGGCGGCGACCGGTGACGTGACGTCTGAGGCTCCCTCGGCGGCGGCGTAGAGGGTTTCGGCCAGTCCGGCCGCCTCGCTGTCGCTAAGTTCGGCCTCGATGGGCTCGGTCCCAAGAGCGTCTTCGACCTCGGCGTCAACCGGATCCGCTTCGTCAGCCTGGTCATCCGTCGAGTCGTTCAGGTCCTCAGCCGCAGAGGACACCGTCCGCGCAGTTCTGGCCTTCGGCTGCTTCCGACGGCGGTCGACGGCCTTCTTGACCGGAGTCGCGGCAGCGGTTTCGATATCGCTATCGACAGCGACCTCGTCATCATCACCAGCGGCGATGTCTTCATCAGCTTGTTGGGGTTTCGACGGCACGTGTTTGTAGACCTCTCCTACAGCTATCGGAGTGAATCCAGCCGGGTTGAGCGGAGCGATCGACGCGCCGCCCGTGGCGCCGAGGCACCCAACGTCGCCGGAAGTCTCAGTGATTGATCAGTTGATCGCGCCCGCTTGGTTAGCCGCCTACGATTGGCGCCGATGACCCAGGCGACGGCGACAGAACGGGGCGGGACCCTCGGCACGTTTGGCGGCGTTTTCACCCCCAGCATCCTCACGATCCTCGGACTGGTCCTCTTCCTCCGTGTGCCTTACGTGGTGGGGGCGGTCGGACTGGGCCGGGCGCTCATCATCCTGGCTTTGTCCACACTGGTGTCGGTGCTGACCAGCATTTCGCTGGCCATCGTCGCAACGAACATGAAGGTCGGCGGCGGCGGTGAGTACTACATCATCTCCCGAACGCTCGGCATCGAGTTCGGCGGAGCGGTCGGTGTCGTCCTCTATCTGGCAATTTCGGTGTCGATCGCCTTCTACTCGATCGGTTTCGCTGAAGCGGTCGTGACGGCGCTGGGCAGAGATTCCACCCGACTCGTTCAGCTCGTGGCCGCCGGTTTGGTCCTACTGATCGCTGCGATCGGATTCATCGGCGCCGACCTCGCCACCCGACTTCAGTACGTCGTCATGGTGCTGCTCATCGTGGCACTGGCCTCGTTCCTGCTCGGCGCAGTTGGCGAGTTCGATGGAAATCAGTTCCGGGACAATCTGGGATCGCCAGACTCGGGCGAAGACATCGGCTTCTGGCAGGCCTTCGCGATCTTCTTCCCTGCGGTGACCGGCTTCTCCCAGGGTGTGGCGATGTCGGGCGATCTGCGGACGCCCAGCCGATCCATCACCAACGGAACGTTTTCCGCCGTCGGACTCTCCACCATCGTCTACCTGGTCGTCATCGTGCTGCTGGCCGGAGCCGTGCCGGCGACCCGTCTGGTCGGTGAAACCAACACCATCATCGGCGACCTGTCCTGGCAGACATGGACGATGCTGGTCGGTGTTCTAGCCGCCACGATCTCCTCCGCCCTGGCCTCGACGCTCGGCAGTCCTCGAGTGCTGCAGCGACTCGGGGAGGATCGGGTGTTGCCGGGCCTCGACCGTTTCGCCGTCGGGGCGGGCCGGGCGAACAACCCGAGGCGAGCCCTGGGCATCTCATTGATCATCGCGCTGGCAACCGTGGCCGTTGGTGACCTCAACGCCATCGCACCGATCATCTCGATGTTCTTCCTCGCCACGTACGGGATCATCAACTACGCCACCTATTACGAGTTCCGGGCCGGCAGCACGGCATTCCGGCCCACGTTCAGGTACGGCGGACATCGGACCAGCCTCGCCGGCACGCTCGCCTGCGTGGGTGTGATAGTGGCCATCAACCCGGTGGCCGGAGCCTTCGCGGCGATGGTGTTCGTCGCCCTCTACGGCTACCTGCGCCGTCGCGATGTGCCCGATCGCTGGATCGACAGCACCGGCTCCTACCACTACACCCGGGCTCGAACCCACCTGCAGGCCCACGCCGCCGAACCCGTTCCGGCCCGGGACTGGCGGCCCTGCGCTCTGGCCTTCGTACCCCGCGACCCGGCCACCCGACGTCGCATGCTCACGATGGCATCGTGGCTCGAAGGTGACGCCGGGTTCCTGACCGCCGTCCGCCTGATCGAAGGCACCGGTCCCGTCCGGCGTCGTGAGGTCGCCACCATCGAGCGGGACCTCACCACCGAGGTGAACGAAATCGCCCCCGGCGCCTTCGCCAAGGCGTTGCTGGTCGCTGATGCTGAGGTCGGGGTGCAGACCCTCGTGCAGTCACACGGCATCGGCACCATCAGGACGAACCTGACCCTCTTCGGTGTGCAGGACCTGCGCGGGAGTGCTGACGAGCGGTTGCGGTACGGGCAGATGCTGCAGAACTGTGTTCGGTTCGAAACCAACGTCGCCGTGTTGAACGTGCGGCCCGATGCCTGGGAACGGTTTGAGCGAACACCTCGCAACCAGCGCTCCATAGCGCTGTGGTGGTCCGACGATCGGGTTGGCCAGTTGATCACTCTGCTCGCATGGTTGTGTGGCCGGGACCGGTCGTGGTCGGACGCGTCGATCATCGCCTATGTGCCGGGCGACGAAAGCGACGCCGACATCGAGCGCATCGAGCAACTGCTTAAGCAAGGCCGCATCAACGCTGAGGTGAAACGGGTCGACGCCACTCCGGCTGCGCTGACCACGGCCCTCGGTGATGCCACGCTGGCTTTGGCGCCATTGCGGGTGAAGCGGGGTACAGCGATCGGACCGCACGAAACGCCCCTGGGCATGCTGGTCGAATCGCTGCCGCTGGCGATCATGGTTCTGGCCACCGAAGACGTGAGCCTCGACGCCAACCCGGACGAAAGCAACCTCGCCGAGATCGCTCGTCTTTCCGACCAGTTGGCGAAGGATGAACGAGCCGCAACTGAGCTGGATGCCGAGGCCGGTCGACTTCTGGTTGCCGCCGAGACGGCTCGACTGGAGGCTGAGGCCGCGCCGAACGATGGCAATCTTGCCGACCGGGCCAAGGTCGCTAACGAGAAATCGGTCCGTGCGTTCAGGAAGTACGTGAACGCCCGAACCGAGTGCCGCGACCTCGCTGCGGATCTGGCAAGACTCGACCCTTCGGGTGCTGCATCGGATCTGGATCCCGAGATCTGGCAGAGTTCAACCGTCCGCCACTAGAGCGCCGCAGGGGCTGGGTCCCTACACCGTCGGCTCGCTAACATTTAGTCCGAATACGACGGGCGTCACTACAGACAACGGGGATCCACATGAGCACGAATACCACCGAAGGCGCAGGCCTAAAGGCAACCCTGAACCTGCAGCGCAAGGCCGCGCTCACCGGCGGCGGTGCATTCGATCATGCCGGGCGGGTTCGCATCGAACGGATGGCCAACTTCGACATGGGTCGGACGATCTTCGGGGCGTTGGAAGGTGTGCCGAAGCTGTTCATGACCGAGAAGTTGGGCAAGGAACCGGTCTGGGACGATGGCGCGGCAGCTCAGGTTGAATCCGCATACGCAGAATCCGAAGCCGCGCAGCCCGCTCCGAAGATCGACCAACGACTGATCGACTTCATGGTTGAAGAGTGCGACTTCAGCATGGAACACGCCGACGGCACGTTCCTCGAACACCTGGTCTTCTGCCACGACTACGCTGCTCGGTACTACCCAGAGCACTCCCCCAACGTGGCCCTCCTCCACTCGATTCTGGGAACCGCTACCAATACGTTCGCCATGGACGCGGCGAAGATTCCGAAGCTGAAGGCGCTCCTCACCGATTTCGAGGCGCTGCACACCGAGGTCTTCCCATCGACGCTCCGACTGCTCTACAACAACGACTTCATCGAAGAGCTCGAGCAGAACCTTCATCGGATCGATCAGCTCCAGTCGCTGGAACTCAACCGGGTGATCGACAACGAACCACTCACGATCGACGCTGAGAACCTGTGGATCAATCTCAATTTCCACCTCATGCACTTTGTCGACTTCATGCCTGCCGCCAACTGGGCCACCTACCGGTCCGACCCGCTGATGCTCATGTTTGAGCGACTGTCGACTCTTCTCGATCGAGCCGGCAAACGTGAGGCCAAGGTTGAGGTGAGCTTTCCAACCGACCGCAAGGCGCCCGTCGGCGAGGACAGGACGATCATGGGCCGAATCGCCGGGCTGCTACCGGCGTCGGTGACCCTGAAACTCGCTCGCAAGTCCATTCAGGAGTACTCGGAGAAAGCCGGCCACGACCTCAGCTACCGCCTCGTCTGGAGCTGACCGATCCCTCAACGGAGGGTTGCTGAGATCGCATCGATGAGGATGTCCACCATGGCCTCCAGTTCGCCGTCGGTCGACGAGAACGGCGGCCCCAGCAGGACCGCATCACCAACGGAGCCATCGACACATGACGTGGACGGATAGACGGTGAGGCCGCGCTCGAACGCGGCCTCCACAATCCGTTCGGTCACCCGCTCGGCCCGATCGAACGGGGTTCGTCCGGTCCGATCGGCGACGAATTCAACCGCACGGAGCAGCCCCAGTCCTCGGATGTCACCGACGGCGGGGTGCTGATCGAGCCCGGCGTTCAGACGAGCGGCTACCCGAGCTCCCGATCGCTCGGCCCGTTCGATCAGCGACTCCCGCTCCAGAATCCTCAGCACCTCGTGAGCGGCCGCCGCGCCCATCGGATGATGGGACCAGGTAAACCCGTGTGCAAAGTTGCCCGCTCCGCCGACGGCATCGGCGATAACGCCCGAACTGAGGCACAACCCGAGAGGCCAGTAGCCAGACGAGGCGCTCTTGCCCGCGGTGATGATGTCGGGTCGCAGACCCCAATGGTCGGCGGCGAACCAACGGCCCGTTCGACCGAACCCGGTCATCACCTCATCGAGGATCAGCACGATGCCGTTGGCATTACAGAGCCTCTGGATCGCGGGCCAATAGTCGTCGGGAGGCTGAGCACCAGCGAGGGTGGCCCCGCCGATCGGTTCGGCGATGAAGGCGGCCACCTTGTGAATACCGACCTCCTGAAGGATGCGTTCGGTCTCGGCCGCCAGCTCTACTCCGGATCGATGATCCCGGTACCGGTTGGCCGAGGGAACTCGAACCGTGTGGCCGATCCATGGTTCATACCCCGCTCGCAGCTGAGCCCGGTCCGAGGCGTCGAGCACTCCCCGGGTGTTGCCGTGATAGGCGCCGGCCCGGGCGGCGATCACATGACGATCCTCTCCTCGGGCGAGGTGATAGGTGCGGGCGAGTTTGAGCGCGGTTTCGTTGGCTTCGCTGCCGCCACTCACCGGGAACACCCGAGCATCGTCGATAGGCACGTGAGCCACTAGCGCTGAGGCGTAGTCTTCCAACGCTGTGGTGGTGAACTGGGTTGCGTGCACGTAGTCCACGGAAACCGCTTGGGCTGCGATGGCATCTGCGACTTCACGTCGGCCGTGACCCACCGAATTGGCTATCGCCCCTCCCGACCCGTTGAGAATTCGACGCCCGTCAGCGGTGGTGACCGTCGCCCCATTGGCCGAAACGGCGGCCGGCAGCTGGAGCCCACGGGGAAAGACATGGGTGCCGCCGGTTACGGGCTGATCGGATGTGGTGCTCATCGGACGCGCCTTCCTCCTCGACCCAACCGGGCCAGCCAGAGTCTCGCATCTTCCCGTCGGCCCGTTCCAGCTCACACCGGCGATCGACCGATCCCGACGGGTCCGGCTACCTCCCGGACACGGCGACATGGTTACCCTTCGAGTGATGATCACGACCGAACGAGTTGCCGACGGAACCGTCCTGCTGGTGAAGCTGGACGATGGCAAGGCCAACGCATTCACCGCGTCAGCCATCGCCGAGATAACCACCCACATCGACGCTGCCGCGGCCGACGAGAACATCGCCGCGGTTGTGATCGCGGGTCGCAAGGGACGCTTTTCGGGCGGCTTCGACCTCGGGGTCATGCGCGGCGACGACATTCAGGCGATCCTCGATCTGGTGGCCGACGGTGGAGACCTGGTGCGCCACGCCTACGCCGCTCCGATTCCCGTAGTAGCCGCCTGCACAGGACATGCGGTCGCCGCAGGTGCGCTCATGCTGCTGGGATGTGACGTCCGGGTGGGTGCGCTGGGCGACGTGAAGATCGGATTGAACGAGGTGGCCATCGGCATGGTGCTGCCCGATTGGGCCATGACGATCGCCAGTGAACGCTTGAGCAAGCGGCACCTGCAGCGCTGTGTCGCCAACGCCCGACTTCTGAATGGGTCCGAGGCCGTCGACGCAGGCTTCCTCGATGAAGCGGTGGAACCCGAGCGGGTCATCGATCGCGCGATAGAACTCGCCGCCGAATTCACCGCACTCCAGCCCAACGCCTACGCCGGCACGATGCTGAAGTTTCGGGCCGAGACCGCAGCCGCCATGGCCGAACAGGCCGCTGCCATGCGAACGCTCTAGAACCCAGCACGCACCGTCGATCCCTAATCGGCGGGATAGAGGGTCAGATCTGACCCTCTATCCCGCCACTCAGCCCAAACGAACCTGAATCCCGCCGCGATCGGATCTCAGACGACGTTCACGACGGTGCCGAGCCGTGGGAGTCGAAGCAGCGCCGGGTCGTGCACGACCGTGTCGATCGCTGCGCTGACGCGCTCGGGGAAATCGCCACCGGCTTCCAGTTCTGCCTGGCGGACCAGGGCTCCCACCACCGCGGGAGCTGCGAACGATGTGCCGCTCCACCGGACCAACTGCTCGCCCGGTTTGGCTGGTTCAACTTCGTTGAGTAGAAGACCGCCTTCGGCGGTGGTGTTCGGCAACGACAACGTCGGATCGGGAACCGGGCCGATGATGTCGACGCCGGGTGCGCATGCGTTGACCCAGCCGCCGTGGTTGGTGAAGAGCGCCGCGCCATTCCGACCGACGGCGCCGACACCGATCACATCGGCATGGGCCGCAGGCCACATCGGTCGACAGCTGCCGTCGTTGCCCGCCGATGCCACGAACGTCCAGCGCTTGTCGACCATGTCCTCAATCACTGCGGTCGTTGCACCAGGAGCTCGATTGTCGAGCGTGTAGGCGCCGAGTGAAAGATTGATGACACCGACCGCATCGCCGTGTTTGTCGCGGATATCGGCGAGGGTTCGGGCGACCGCAGCGTCGGTCGTGGCGCCGTGATTGGTGAGAACCGGGTACTGGGTGACCTTTGCTCCCGGAGCGATCCGCCGGATCACAAACTCGATGAAGTGGTGATGCCCGAACGTGGGATCGAGATACCCATCGTCGTCAACATCACCGGCATCGGTGGCCAGCGGAGAGAAGTCGGTGAAGTTGCCCACCTCGGCGTCGAGGGCGACGTCGATCCCTCGCCGGGTCTGCCGGGAGTCCGGACCGCTCCAGTCGATCGTGTCGAGCACGTACACCGGTCGGGCCGGATCTTCGTCGGCGAGTGGGGGCACGTCGCCGTCGACGTAGTCGAAGGTGGTGAAGCGAGGAGCGCCCACCTGCTGGGTGCCACCGGGCATCTCCCGGTTCGCTGCACACTGACAGCCACAGCCGTGTCCCGCTGAGGGCAGGGCGAACGACGCAGGCAATGCGAAGGAGGCCGGCAGAGCAAACGACGCCGGCAGAGCAAACGAGGCCGGTAGGGCGAACGACGCCGGAAGCGCGAACGACGCTGGCAACGCGAAGGATGCCGGCAGGGCGAACGAGGCCGGTGCGCCCTGCCACCGTGGCCTGGTCGCGGTGGTAGCGAAGAAGACGGTGTTTACGTGAGCGTCGATTCCGGCCCGCCGCAGCCGAGCAACCTGCCGAACCTCGGACTCGCCGTCGTTGGGTAGACGGATCTCGGCGAAACCATCACGAACCACCTCCTTCCGAAGGACTCCGTAGTCGGGATCCCCCTGGTTCTCCTGCTTTGGGTCCGGTTCCGCCGGGACGGCTGGGTGCACGAGGGAGCGTAAGAGCGTGTCCTCGTCGGCGAAACCAAGACGGGAGGCGACCGTCGCTAGTTCATCGTCGACGGTGTCATCGAGGACGACCACGATCGAACCGGCTCGATAGGCCGAGGGACGACCGTCGCTGTCGTTCGTGAATCGGATCTGATTCCACGGGTCATCGGCTGGAAGCTGAAACTTCGGACTGGGCATGTTCTCTGCTCTCTCATCGGGACCGCCGGGCGGGGCGGGCAGACATCTCGTTGGCGTCAGAGCCTGCCGTAAGGCAAAAGATACATCTCGCCGACTTTTCCTGCCGAAAGCGGTAGCGGGCCATACTGACGATGTGAGCAGGGACGGGGTCGAGATGCTGTGGCAACTCGCCAAGGCCAGCCCCCACCAGGCACTTGCCGAAGCCCTCGTCGCCTCGGAGAGCTGCACCGATCCTGAAACACGGTCCTGGATCGATGCTTCTATCGGACGCGCCCACTTCGAACTGGGCCGCAATGAAGAGGCGATCACCGAACTTGAGCGAGCGATCGACGCTGCACCCGATGAACTTCGCGGCAGAGCCATCGTCAGTCTGGCAGCTGCACTGTCGGCCGCAGGCCGGCTGGACGAAGCGACGGCACATCTCCAACGTGTCGTCGCATCCGAGGATTCGACGGTCTCGGCCCTCGCCAACTCACAGCTCGGCATGGTTCTGCTGCACTCGGGCAACGTGGTTGGAGCACTCGAATCAATCGAGCCGGCGATCGGTCAACTGCAAGGGGTTTCCGGCGAGGAATGGGCGCTGGCCAGCTCGCTCGGAAACGCCGGCTACTGCGAGTTGATACTCGGTCGACTGGATTCGGCCATTCAGCGATTTCGACAGGCGGCTGAACTCGCAACGGAGACGAACCAGCTGACCATCGTTGCCGGCTGTCTGCAGAACATCGGCTTTGCCCTGATGCGAAAGGGCGACCTCGTCGGTGCGCTCACCGAGCTGGAACGAGCCCGGGAGAGTTACCGCGCCAACGGCGATCCCGGCCGCAATCTGTCCACGTTGCTGGACGACCTGGCCGAGACCTACCGAGTCGCGGGGCTGACCCACGACGCGGTTCGCACGGCCGAACAGGCTGTGGCACTGGTTTCCACGGGGGGCAATCTTGAAAAACAGGGCGACGCTCTGTATCGCCTCGCCCGTTGCCAGCTCGACTCGGGGAGCCGGGCCGCAATTGCGACCGCCTCCGATGCGGCCCAGTGTTTCGAACGAGCGGGGCGGGATCATTGGCTCGCTCGGAGTCGATTGCTTGAGGCCGAGGCACTGGCCGAGCTGGGGAGTAGCGACCATGCGGAGTTGATGAAGACGCTGGACCATCTGGCGGGATTCGAAGCCGCGGGGTGGGAGCTCGAAGAGCGGTCGGTCCGCAACGTCATCGCCCTCGAGCAGGTACGGGCTCGATCGTTCCAGGATGCCCGTCGGGCACTGGGTGCGACTTCCGCCGTCGCCACCGATCAGGGGGTGATGGCCCAAATCGAGGGCCATCTCTCCAGCGCGATCACCGCCACCCTGTCCGGGGAATCTCTCGAGCCACATGCGGACGCCGCATCGGATCTGGTCCGCTCCTACGCACTACGACTGGCCGATCCGGAGATGCGGGCGGGCGCAACCCGTTTGATGAACCGGCTCCGTCGGCTCTTCGTTGGAGAGGCGGTTGATGCTGGCGATGCGAACGCGGCATTCGGGTCGGAGGAACGATTCCGGAGCATCGCTCTGTCGTTGCCCCGGGCCACCCCGGCTCGCGACGAATCGATCGCCGCGTTGTCTCAACAACTTCGAGACCTCTCTCGTTCCCTCGAGGAGTCCGGCCAACAGAATCCCGCTATCGATGCCGAGCTTCGATCTCTGGAGCAGAAGCTCCGCCACCGTTCACTTCGCCAGAAGGCGGAGGGAGGGGGCATCGACAACTATGCGATTGCAACAACCGACGACCTTTTGTCGAAACTCGGTAACCGCACCTGGGTTGAGTGGTTTGAACTCGACGATGCTCTCCACGTGATTGCGTGTCGTGGCGATCAGGTGTCCATGAATCGGTGTGACCACCTCAAGGACATCACGAAGCGGTGTGCGGAGATCCGGCGTGGTCTGGCCCGGTTGGCTCGACCCGGTCTGTCGGAGTCGGCCGCCTCCCGTCGATGGGCCACGCTCGAAAGCGACTGCGCCGACGTGGCGGCACAACTGCTGCCACCCACCCTCCAACCCGCCCCGGGTGAGTCGTGGATCCTGTCTCCGCCGACGTTCCTGATCGACCTGCCGTGGTCGCTGATCCTGCGTGGTTCGGGATCTGCTCCGACGGTCACCGTTGCGCCATCAGCGTCGTGGTGGTTGGCGAGGCAGGACGGCGAGGCCTCAAGCCTGAGATTCGGTTCGCTCGTCGGGCCCGACCTGCAGTTCGCATCGATGGAATCCCACGCACTCGCTCAGCGGT
The DNA here is from genome assembly GCA_937958015.1 of uncultured Acidimicrobiales bacterium. GTDB lineage: Bacteria > Actinomycetota > Acidimicrobiia > Acidimicrobiales > SZUA-35 > JABDIY01. The sequence continues at coordinate 15,250 of CALGOA010000034.1, forward strand.
TCGGCCGCATGGTTTCAGCGTCCACCTCGGTCGATGCCCTCGCCGCGATTTCAGATTCGACGCTCCTGCACGTTGCTTCGCACGGGGTGTTCCGAAATGACAGCCCGCGGTTCAGCAGTCTTCGACTGGAAGATGGGCCGCTCGCACTGCATGAACTCGATCGGATCGAGCAACTTCCCGATGCAGTGGTATTGGCCGCATGTGATGCCGGCCGCCACACGTCGACCGCCGGCGGCGACCTTCTCGGATTCGCTCCGTCGTGGTTGGCAGCGGGAACTCGTGCCGTCATCGCCCCAATCTGTGCCGTGGGCGACGAACCGACGACCCACCTGGTCGATGGGTTCTATCGACAGCTGGGCGAGGCCACCGGGAGCGGTGTTGCCACAGCGTTGGCCGTGGCTCAGGCCTCCTCGGATAAGGAACCGAGCGAGGTTCGGGCCGCTGCCCACTCATTCGTCACGCTGGGCTGCGACGTTCGCTTCGTATCCGAGCCCACCGAGCCGTTCGGTGGAATGGGTTAGGCCCGGTTCGGAACCAGACGAATCGTCGACGTTGCTTTTGCGAGGACGTTGCCGTCGCCATCCGCCAACTCCCCTTCGGTGAACACGATCTGTTTACCGGCCCGTTCGATCCAACCGGTGGCAACGACCGGCCCGGGAGGCGTGGGCCGGAAGAAGCTGATCTTTAACTCCAGCGTGGCGATCCAGAAGTCGGCGGTGTATCGAGCGATGCAGGCATGAGCCATCGCGGCGTCGATCCATCCGGTCACGAAACCGCCCTGGGCGACGCCACCGGAATGACACATAGCCTCGGCGCAGGTGAACTCGAGCACGGCTCGACCCGCTTCGGCGTCGGTGGAAACCACCCTCCCGTCGCCGAGTGTGGTGAGTAGGAGGTCGGCGTCCTCGGGAACCTCGTGTGCATCATTCTCACTGGTCACCCGCTACCTCACCATTCCGTCTTGGGTCCACCGAAGGTATCTCAGTGCACGGCCGATCCCATCGACCGGATCACTTCTTGCCCGCTCGCAGAAGCAGCCAGAGCCCGAACCAGCCTTCGGCGATGACCGATGGAATCGCCACCATCATCAGCAACGGTGTCGCGTACTCCTCATAGTTGGCGAGGAGTGTGTGAGCGGTGGTGTCGACCAGGTACGCCACGCCGGCCGCAATCATGAAGAGACCAAGGAACCGGGGCGTATCCGCCGCTCGGGTGACGAGGTACCCGAGCACGATCAGATGCAGGCCGAAGGCGGCCAGTCCGATGAGCCAGGTCGAGTTGAACAGCTCAAGACCGAGGAGCGCCTGGGCGTTCCGCTCGGTCACTCCGAGAGCTTCGGTGATCGCCGGCGACTGGTAGTACGCCAATGCCTGAAAGAAGAAGATCGCAGCGACGCCGAGGAAGACGGTGTAGACCAGTCGGGACCAGGCAGCCATCAGCGACAGGTCGTGGTGTTCGGTGCGGAACACGATGTGCAGCGCCCAGGCCACGACGATGTCCAGAAGGAAGATGGCGAGAAACGCCACCAGCCCGAGCCGGAACAACCCCTTGGACTCGGCGATCTTCGCTGCCGTCGTAGCCGCATCGTCGACGACCACCAATCCCTCTCGCACGAAGAAGTTGGCAAAGATCGCCAGGCCGAACAGCAGGACGTACCCGACCCCGGCGATTCTGGCTGCGTCCCGCCGGTTGGTCTTGGTGAGCGGCCGGTCGGCTGCTGCTGGACCGGTTGGTACCGGCTTTGGATGAACGAACGTTGCTGTCATGACGTGCTCCCTT
>CALGOA010000035.1 GCA_937958015.1 uncultured Acidimicrobiales bacterium
GTCACGGCCGACCGCACCACACTCACCGATCGCACCCTCGAAATCGACCGGGGCACCGACCACGGCGTTCTGGTTGGTCAGCCCGTCGTAACCGGCGAAGGCCTCGTCGGCCAGATCATCAGCGTCACCTCTTCCTCGGCCCGGATCCGACCCGTAACCGACCCTCGGATCGTGGTTGGTGTCACCTCGCCCGTCAGTCGAGCGGTCGGTGTAGCCGAGGGCCGCGGGACCAACCGGCGCCTTGGGCTTGGTCTCGTCGAACGTGACCGCGAGGTCGTCAGAAGCGGCGCCAGTTTTGTGACTTCCGGGTTCGACCGCAGCGTCTTCCCGCCGGGGATCCCGGTAGGAACCTTCCAGCTGGACGTCGAAGGCGAACTCACCCTCGTGCCCGCGGCCGACCTCGAACGACCCGGCTTCGTCTCCGTCATTCTCACCGTCGTGGCGGAGGGGGAGTGAGCACTCGCAACGTTCTTCGACTCGGCGTTGTCTCACTCGTTTTCGCGTCGCTGCAAACCGCCGGATTCGATCGGGTTCTTGTATTCGGGGTGGCGTACCTGGCGCTACCTCTGTACGTCACGGTCACGGTGTGTTCCCGACTTCCATTCACCAATGCGGTGCTGGCGGGAGCCGTGACCGGTTTCGCCTGGGACATGCTCAGCGTCGACCTGTTCGGACGATATGCGTTGGGCCTTGCGATAGCGGGCGGTTTCGCCAGCATCGTCCTGTTTGAGAACAGGTCCGAGGTTCGTGTTCGTCGTCTGGGGCGGCGGGCACTGGTAGTCGCAGGCTCAACCATCGGACTGGCACTGCTCTCTGCTGCCGTCGGTGAAACCCTCCCTGTATTCTCGTTTGCAACCTTGGCAGGGTTTGTTGTGGCCACCACCGTCGGTGCGGTGCTGTCCGGCTCGGTGCTGCGACGAATCGTCATGCCGGCTCGTCTCGTCTGGGATCCCAATCCAGGATCCCCGTCGGCGTGGACCACCCACCGTCCCGGCCTCTACGTGGTGCCATCCTCGGTGATCGAGCGCGAGGCGGCGTGAATCTCGAGCGGCGGCTGAAGGTTCTTGGCTACATCGCAGCCGGGCTGTTCTTCGTTCTGCTCGGCCGCGTGTGGTTTCTTCAGGTCATCTCCAGCCCACAGCTCACTGAGGTAGCGGCTGGGAATCGGACCCGAGAAGTCATCTCCGAGTCGCCGCGAGGCAAGATCTACGACTCGCAGGGAAACGTGGTCGCGGGTCTAGCGGAGACCCTGGTGGTGACGCTCGATTGGAGCGGGCTCAGTCATCTCGACTCTGAGGAGCGCTTCGACACACTTGCCGATGTCGCACACGAGATGAATGTCGGCGGGATCAAGGTCAAGGCTCTCGAGTTGGAAGAGGTGTACCAGCGGGCCAAGACCCGGTCTCTCCAACCGGTGGTCGTCGCCGACGACGTCTCGATTCCGCTCTGGGTCACCATGCAGGAACGTTCCTTTCCCGGAGTTGTCTCCGAACGTCGCTCGGTCCGCACCTATCCCTACGGGGAGGTGGCTGCACACATGATCGGGTACATCGGGCGGGTCCAGGATCAGGCCGAAGCTGATCAACTCAACGAGGTCGACGACGCCAAGAGTTATCAGCCCGGCGACGAGATCGGTCGCTCCGGGGTGGAGGAAGAATTCGATCGGGTCCTCCGGGGAACACCGGAACGCCGTCTGGTGGAGGTGAACGCCCAGAATCAGGTTGTTCGCACCATCGAGGTACTTCAGCCCGGCCAGCCCGGTTCCGACCTCCACCTGACGCTCGATATCCAACTGCAGGCCGAAGCCGAACGGGCCATCAAGTACCAACTCGAACTGGCCAAACGGCGAGCGCCGTGCGACGAGTGCCCCGAACACGCAGCGAATGCCGGTTCAATCGTGATCACCGACGTCAACGACGGTTCGCTGATCGTCGCGGCCTCCTACCCGGCGTTCGCACCCGGCGACTTCCTGTACGGCATGACCCAGGATCAGGCCGACTACCTGTTCCAGAACGAGGACCAGCCCTTCGTCAACCGGGCGGTCTCGGGGCTGTATGCGCCCGGCTCAACGTTCAAGCCCTTCTCGGCCTACGGGGCCATCACCACTGGCGTGCGTTCGCCCGACGACATCTGGTTGGACCAGGGGCGGTATCGCCTCACCTCGTGCGAAGCTGGAACCACTTCCCGTTGCGTATTCCAAAATGCGAAGTCGCAGATCCTGGGCGAAGTCGATCTGGTCGATGCCATCTCGCGATCGTCCGACACCTACTTCTATTCGTTGGGGGAGGAACTCTGGCTCGATACCGACCAGTACGGCGTCACGCCGATTCAGGAGAGCGCTGAACTCTTCGGATTCGGAACAACGGCCGGTCTCGACGTGCCGGCGGAACGTTCGGGACGGGTGCCCACCCCGCAACGACGTCGAGACGATCACGACGAGAACCCAGAGGTGTTCCCGAATCGAAACTGGTTTGTTGGCGACAACGTCAACCTGGCGATCGGACAGGGTGACCTGTTGGCAACGCCGCTTCAGATTGCAAACGCCTACGGGATGGTCGCAACCAACGGGGTGCGATTCGAGACCCACGTCGTCCGCTCCATTACCGACGGAATCAGCGGTCGGGAAGTGCAACGGGTGGAACCGTTGCCCACGGCGACCGCAGCTTTGGAGCCCATCGCCATGGCCGCCATTCGCACCGGACTCGAGGGTGCCACTACCAACGGCACCGCCGAGAAAGCCTTTCTGGGATTCCCACAGAGCATCGGTGTGGCCGGCAAGACCGGCACCGCCCAGGTCAACGGCAAGGCCGATTTCGCACTATTCGCCGGGTACGGGCCGGTGGCCCAGCCTCGGTATGCCATCGCTGTCGTTCTTGAACAGGCTGGGTTTGGTGGTCAAGCCGCCGCCCCGGCGGCCCGGACCATGTTCGACTACCTGCTCGCCGACCTTCCGGTTCCCGAACGAGAACCGTTCACCGACCCCGAACCCCTCGTGCTCCCGCCCGAAACCGATGAGTTCGGCAATCTGATCAACGAGTTCGGCGAACGCATCGACGTTCTCGGCACCGTGCTCACTCCCGCCCAGATCGCTGCGCTCGATGCCGCCGCTGCCGATCCATCCGCCGAGCCAGCTCCGGCGGCACCACCCGCCCCCGCCCCATGACCATGAAGGCCCTATCCGCATGATCCCCACGGCCACCAACCGCCTGCCCGGCCTCTCCACCCCACAACGCGCCGTCTCCCGTCTTTCGAAATGGTACGACGTGCCGTTCCTGGCCCTCGTGGGGGCGTTGTCGGTGATCGGCTTGGGAGCGATCGCCAGTACGACCAATGCCGCCAACGGAGAAACCGGTTTCCTGTTTCGCCAGATCGGTTTTTTGGCCATCGGGACAACCCTTGCCTTCGGTGTTGCCAAGATCGACTATCGCCGGTTTCGAGCGCTTGTGCCGGTTGGATTCGTGGCGACGATCGTGGTGCTGATCGCGGTTCTTGGCCCGCTGGGTTCCACCATCAACGGAACCAGGGGGTGGATCCGATTCGGGTCGTTCTCGGTGCAGCCGGCCGAATTCGCGAAGCTGGCGATCATCGTGGCCTTGGCAGCGATGCTCAGTAGGCCTCGAGGTCGGCGGTTTGAACGGATGTCGGATCCGGCCACCGATCCCAAACGACTCACCGGATGTCTCGCGCTGCTTGGGCTCATCATGATGTTGGTGTTGGCCGAGGGCGAGACCGGTTCGGTCATGGTCTACTGCATGGTGGCCATGGCGGTCTTCTTCATCGCCGGCGCGCCAGCCCGGCTTCTCGGGCTGCTGGTGGTATCCGGCATTCTGGCGTTCGTCCTGGCGTTTAGCAGCGGCCTGCTGGGTGATCATGTCGCCGACCGGTTCACGTCGTTCCTCGATGCCGATGCCGATCCGCGGGGCGCCGGTTACAACCAGATTCAGTCCGTCACGGCAATCGGCTCGGGTGGGCTGGTTGGACAGGGGATCTTTGAGGGTCCCCAGACCCAGTTCGGATTCCTGCCGGCGAAACAGACCGACTTCATCTTCGCCGCGGTGGGGGAGGAGACAGGTTTTGTTGGTGTCGTCATCGTGCTCGGCCTCTATGGGCTTCTGTTGCGCCGGATCTTCGTTATTGCCGCCGCTGCGACGGACCGATTCGGGCGACTCATCGCAATCGGCGTATTCGCCATGATCCTGGTTCAGGTCGTCCAAAACGTTGGCATGACCGTGCGCGTTCTGCCTATCACCGGGATCCCATTGCCCCTGCTTTCCTACGGCGGAAGTTCACTCATCACCACTCTCATCGGGTTGGGTCTGGTGCAGAGCGTTCGCGCCCACCGGGGGCCCCGCCCGTCGGGTCCAGACCAGCAATCGGGCCATCACCTGCCACCACGCTCGGTCACCATCGACGCTGGGGGTCAACTCCCAGCGGTACCCTTACTAGCTGATGTCTGAAACCACCGTCCGCCACTCCACCGCCCCAACGGTGTGGCCCCAACTCGAGGGCCTGCTCCATCGCGTGTCCAAGCCGGCGCGGTATATCGGTGGCGAACTCGGAGCGGCCTACAAAGCCCCCAACAAAGACCTGATCAGCTGGCTCTTCGTCTATCCGGATACCTACGAGATCGGACTGCCGAATCAGGGTCTCCAGATTCTCTACGAGATCATCAACGAACGTTCCGACGGACGAGCCGACCGGTCGTATGCCCCGTGGACTGACCTGGAGGCGCTCATGCGGGCTCAGGGCATTCCACTGTTCAGTGTTGAACACCACACCCCGGCAGGCGATTTCGATGTCATGGCCTTCAACCTGTCGGCCGAGCTCACCTACACCAACGTTCTCAACTGTGTCGATCTGGCCGGTGTGCCGGTTCGGGCCGACGAACGGAACATCGACCACCCGATCGTGATGGCCGGTGGCCACTGCACCTACAACCCCGAGCCGCTCGCCGACTTCCTCGACGTAGTGGTGCTGGGTGACGGTGAGGAAGCGGTCGGCGAGATCACCGACATCATGGCCCAGTTCCGGGGCAGCGGATCCACCGACCGGACCGAACTGCTCCGAGAGTTGTCCCATCTCGAAGGTGTGTATGTGCCTTCGATGTATGTCGCTCACTACGACGGGCCCGCCCTCCGGGCGGTCGAACCTCGGTTCCCCGATGTGCCGGCCATGGTCCGCAAGCGGACGGTCAGCGACCTCGCCGAGTGGCCCTATCCCAAGAACCAGTTGGTACCCCTCACCGAGGTGGTGCACGATCGCCTGAGCGTCGAGGTTTTCCGAGGCTGCACCCGCGGCTGTCGATTCTGTCAGGCCGGCATGATCACGCGGCCAGTCCGCGAACGGCCAGCCGACCAGGTGCGGACCATGGTGAAGGACGGCTTGGATCGCTCCGGCTACGACGAGGTCACCCTCACATCTCTCTCCACCGCCGACATGTCGGGCGTCGATGGCCTGGTCACCGACATCATGAACGACTCCGATGCGTGTGGGGCGGGTCCGCTTTCGGTGTCACTTCCCAGCCTGCGGGTCGATGCCTTCGGGGTAGATATCGCCGCGGAGATTCAGCGCGGCCGTCGCACCGGTCTCACCTTCGCCCCCGAGGCGGGAACCTGGCGCATGCGCCAGATCATCAACAAGCTCATCAGCGAAGACGACCTGTATGGCGCCGTCGATGCGGCCTACAGCCAGGGTTGGAAGCGGATGAAGCTCTACTTCCTCACCGGCCTGCCATCTGAGACCGACGAGGACACCCTCGGCATCGGCGAGCTGGCCAAGAACTGCGTCGATATCGGCCGCAAGTACACCAAACGGGCGTCGACCACCGTCTCTCTCGGCGGGTTCGTTCCAAAACCGTTCACGCCGTTTCAGTGGTTTGGCCAGAACACCGACGTCGAACTGCAGCGCAAGATCTTCCTCCTGAAGGACAGCACCAAACGCATGCACGGTGTGAACCTGAAGTGGCACGACCCCAAGGCAACCCTGGCCGAAGGCATCACCGCCCGCGGTGATCGCCGGCTGGGACCGGTCATCGAAGACGTGTGGCGCCGAGGTGGCACCTTCCAAGAATGGTCCGAACACTTCGACGTCTCGTTGTGGACCGAAGCCATGGAACGGCACGGCCTCAGCATCGACTGGTACGTCTACCGGCATCGCACCGAGGACGAGGTCCTTCCGTGGGACCATCTCGATGCCGGTTTGCACAAGGACTTCCTCTGGACCGACTGGATGGACGCCCTCGACGAGGTGGGTCTGCCGGACTGTCGCTGGACCCCGTGTTACGACTGCGGCGCCTGCACCGGCTACGGCATCGAACATGTCGTCGCCTCTGCCACCGCCCCTGCGGGCGGATCGCAGGGAACCGCGGGCCCGCGAACCAAAGCCGTGCCGGTGACGCTTGGAATGGGTCCCCGCCAGTGAAGATCCGGGTTCGATTCTCCAAGAAAGGTCGAGTCCGATTTATCTCTCATCGCGATGTCGCCCGGGTCTTTGAACGGGCCCTCCGTGTCGCAGGCGCATCCGTCGCCTATTCCGAGGGCTTCTCGCCCCGCCCCAAGATCAGCTTTGGACTTGCCCTCTCCGTAGGGTTCGAGTCCGATGCCGAATACCTCGACGTCGATCTGGCTGCTCCGGTCGACCAAGAGGACTTCCCCCGAAAGCTCAGCGCAGCTTTACCCGACGGCCTCATGGTCGTTGCGGTGGCGCCGCTCGAACCGGGAACCCCCTCGCTCCAACAGTCAATCGTCTGCTGTGAGTGGGACTTCGAGGTCATCGGCCTCGATGAAGCAGCCATTACCCAGGCAGTTTCCGAATTGCTGGAACGTTCCGAGGTTGTCCTCGAGCGCGACCGCAAAGGGAAACGAACCGCCGTGGACATCCGCCCTGCAGTGCTTTCACTCAAAGTCGCAGGGCCGACCGCTAACGGCGTGGGTCTCAGTGCCACCCTGGCCACCGATCAGGTGACCATCCGACCCGACGAGTTGATTCCCCTCCTGGGCGAGTCCGTCGAGTTGAGTCGGGCGTGGCGAAGGAAACAATGGACGAATGTCGATGGCCAGCAGCTCGAACCTTTAGCTGCCGCCGGCGACCACAGAAGGGAAACCCATGTCCGAGACATCGGACCAATCGAACTCGCTGCGGCCCAAAACGCCGCCGCCGGTAGCAAAACCTAAGGTAGGAGACTCGCGCCCCAGCGCCGATGCGTCCGGCCAAGGTGACGCGGACAACACCAAGAAGAACACCTCGAAGGGCCGTGGTAACGGCGGCGGCAACAATCAGTCCCGGGGCGGAGGCGGAGGTAACGAATCCGCTCCTGGCGAGGGCACTTCGAAGTCGGCCAAACGCCGCCGTCGGCGTCGCCGGTCCAAGAAGCCCAGCAATCGACCGGTCGAGGCGATCGTCGGCGATGCGGTAGAACTCGACGAAGAGCAGCTGCAGGCCCGCCGTGGCGAGTCTCGTAATGGTCGGCCCGTGGGCCGGTATTCGATGGTTGTCTCCAAACGTCCGGACGGGGCGCACATCGCAGTGCTGGAGGGGCGGAATCTGATCGAGTACTACGTCTCGCGTCCAAACGATGACGAGATGCAGATCCACGGCAACATCTACCTCGGTCGGGTGAAGAACATCCTGCCCGGGATGGAAGCCGCCTTCGTCGACATTGGCACACCCAAGAACGCCGTGATCTACCGCGGCGACGTGGCGATCGATTCCGACGACACCGATGCCAAGCCGGTCCGACGTAAGGACAAACCCAAGATCGAAGATGCGCTGCGGAACGGCCAGCAGGTCATCTGTCAGGTGATCAAGAACCCGATCGCTCACAAGGGCGCCCGACTGACCACCGAGGTCTCACTTCCGGGCCGGTTCGTCGTGCTGGTACCGAACAGCAACACCTTCGGGATCTCAAAACGGCTGCCCGACAAAGAACGCAAACGCCTGCGCAGTGTCCTGGAGAAGGTCAAGCCGGCCGAGCACGGCCTGATCGTGCGAACCGCCGCCGAGAACATCACCGCTGAGGAGATCCAACGAGACGTTCTGGCCCTGGCCGAACAGTGGACGCAGGTTGAGGCGCTGGCGAAACGATCGAATCGGGCCACCAAGCTCTATCAGGAACCCGAACTCTCTACGCGAGTCGTGCGGGAGGAGTTCAACAAGGAGTACCGCTCGGTTCTGATCGATGACAAAGAGATGTTCGACGACATGAGCGAATACGTGAGTTCGATCACGCCGGCTCTGGCCGAACGGGTCAAGCTCTACGACACCGCCAAAGAAGACCTCCCCCTGTTCGAGCGATATCACATTCATGAACAGCTCCATAAGGCGCTGGACCGGACGGTCTGGTTGCCCTCGGGAGGTTCGCTGGTGATCGAGAGCACCGAGGCCCTCTGGGTCATCGATGTGAACACCGGCAAGAACGTCGGGTCGTCCTCGCTGGAGGAGACCGTCTTCCACAACAACATGGAAGCTGCGGTCGAAATTGCCCGGCAGGTCCGTCTGCGAGACATGGGTGGGATCATCGTCATCGACTTCGTCGACATGGAGGACAAGAAGAACCGCGACGAGGTCATCAAGACCTTCCGACAGGCGCTGCGACGGGACAAAACCCGCACCCAGGTGTTCGACATTTCCGAACTGGGCCTGGCCCAGATGACCCGCAAGCGGATCGGGGAGGGGCTCGTGGAATCACTGAGCACCAAGTGTCCCCACTGCGTGGGCCGCGGGCTAGTCATCGACGAAGTTGCCACCGCCAAATAGCGGGCTCAGAACAGGTTCAGCGATGCGTCACACCGTGAGTAATCAGCTGATCGCCCGTCTACACTCGTCCCTCTTATGTACGCAGTGATCGCCACCGGGGGCAAGCAGTATCGGGTGACCGAAGGCCAGAAGCTGGCCGTCGAGCGCCTTGGTGAGCCCGGCACCGACGTCGACCTCCGCCCCGTGCTGGTGGTCGATGGTTCCAACGTATTGGCCACCCCGGATCAGTTGGCCAAGGCCAGCGTCTCGGCCACGATCGTCGAAGAGTTCCGCGGAACCAAGATCGACGGTTTCACTTACAAGAACAAGACCAATCAGCGTCGCCGCTACGGCCATCGCCAGACCCTTTCCACCATCGAGATCAATAAGATCAAGGGAGCCTGATATGTCAAAGACCAAAGGTGGCGGTTCTACCAGGAACGGCCGTGATTCAAACGCCCAGCGCCTTGGCGTCAAGGTCTACAGCGGCACCGACGTGAGTTCGGGTTCGATCATCGTTCGCCAGCGTGGCTCGAAGTTTCATCCTGGAATCAACGTGCAGAAGGGCGGCGACGACACCCTGTTCGCCACCGCTGATGGCACCGTGAAGTTCGGGTTCCGCAAGGGTCGTCGCCTCGTCGACGTCGTCACCGACGAGTAACAAACACCCACACGATCGTTACCAATGGCGGCCCTCGGGCCGTCATTTGGCGTTTTGGCCTGCTTTTCCCTGTTGAAGCAGGTCTGGGTTGATTCCCCCAGTTCGTCAAGTCACCCCTTGGACCGTCCGATAGGTCTCCTATGGCAGCCGCGCCTTCCCAGGCCTCTCGGAGACGAGAACGGGGTTCTACCCTGACCGAAGCAGCATTCGTGACCTTTCCGTTTTTCCTGATCATCTTCGGGATCATGGAGATGGGTTTTCTGTTCCGGAACTACTTGACGATCTCCAACACGGCGTCGGAGGCGGCTCGAGCCGCATCGGTGTACGGCTCCAACGATGACGCCGACTATCAAATCCTGCAGAGCGCCAAACACGGCATTGCCGCGATGGGGGCCGAGCGCCTCGACTGGATCGTCATCTGGCGGGCCTCAGGTCCCAACGACACCGTTCCCGCCGACTGCTTCGGGACGGGTAACTACGGAACTCAGGGTGTCTACCTCGGCCCCAACGCTGTGGCCGGCTCACCCGACGCCAACAACCATCCGAACCCAAACCCCGCCATCCCCGAATGCAACACGTATCGCAACGGCGACCTGTTCCTGGCGCTCGAGGATGCACTGGGCAACGAAACCGACACCTTCGGGTGCAAGGGCCGACCCACCTCCCGCGACATGGGCTGGTGTTCGATCGTGCGGAAAGACTCCGTGACCGACTCGTCTCTCCCAGGTTACCCCGGACCTGACTACGTCGGCATCTACGTTCAGGCCCAGCACAACTACCTGACTGGTTTCCTGCAGGACTCCAGCACCCTCAGCAGCACCAAGATCATTCGCATCGAGCCGGAGAACAACTGATGGCCTGGGCCCGCAAGAGACGACGTGATGGTGAACGCGGAAGCGTTCTGGTCGAGATGGCCATGGTCGTGCTACCGCTCATGACGATTCTGCTCGGCATGGTCGAGATCGGCGGCATGTGGCGCGACAAGTCCACCGTCGTGCAGGCGTCGCGTCAGGGCGCCCGTGTACTCAGCACCTCCAGCATCGCCCCCACCGACGACGCCGATCGTGAGGCTCTGCTCGCAGTTCTCGCCGGTGTTCCCGAGGGCAACAGCGGCGCCTCCTCAATCGAGGTTCGCAAGGTCATCATCTTCAATCCGGCGTCTGCCCATCCCGAAGCGGCTTCCGGTTCAACGCTCGAAACCAACTGGAACCAGTGCGCCAACATCGGTGAGAGCGGCGACATCTCGGTGCTGCCTCGCTCGAACAACGTCGGGATCGGCGTCTCCAACCGATGCAACGTGTATCTCGGTGGCAACGACGATTCTCGCAACAGCCTCGACACCACCTTGGGCGGCACCGGCATCGATGACGTGACCAACTTCGGCGCTGGCGGCTGGAATCAGCAGTACTACGGTCATAGCCAGGCCAACCCGCAGAACCTTCCCGAGATCGGCGTCTACGTCGAGATCTACCGGCCCTGGGTCACCGGCTTCTTCCCCGGTGACGGTCAGACGATCAGCGGGTACACGATCATGACCGTGGAGCCTGCGAGCCTGTAACAGTTCCCTCGGCATCGGCGCCGATGAACTGAGCCGGGCGCCACGGCTCCCACGACAGACCACTGGGTACCCTGTGCACCCGTATGTCCAACTTCGTCGATGAAACGAACCTCTGTGCCCGAGGCGGCGACGGCGGAGCCGGGTGTGTATCGTTTCGTCGCGAAGCCCATGTTCCTCTCGGCGGTCCCAACGGCGGCGATGGCGGGAGCGGAGCGTCTGTCTGGCTGGAGGCCGACTCGAACGTTGCGTCCCTTCTTGCCTTTCGAGATCACCCCCACCGCATCGGCGAGAGCGGTACCCACGGTCAGGGCAGCGGCAAACACGGCAAGACTGCGACAGATCTGACCGTCAAGGTGCCCGAAGGCACGGTGGTGAAACACCACACAACCGGCGAGGTACTGGCTGAACTCAATCACGCCGGCGAACGCTGGCTGGCGGCGCCCGGTGGCGAAGGGGGCAAAGGCAACGCTCGGTTCCTCAGCAACAAACGACGAGCCCCGGCGTTTGCGGAACAGGGTGAACGCGGGGTCGAGCAGTGGTTCCGGCTCGAGCTTCGACTGTTTGCCGATGTTGCGCTCGTGGGGTTCCCGAATGCGGGCAAGAGCACGCTGATCTCACGGGTGTCGGCAGCCAAACCCAAGATCGCTGACTATCCGTTTACCACTCTGGTGCCCAACCTTGGCGTGGTCAGGGTCGACGACAACAACGAGTTTGTCATGGCCGACATTCCCGGTCTTATCGAGGGTGCCAGCGAAGGTACCGGCCTGGGTCTGCAGTTTCTGCGCCACGTGGAGCGAGCCCGAGTCCTGCTCTACCTGCTGGACCTCACCGCCGTCGATGGTCAGTCACCGGCCGAGCAGCTGCGAATCCTCCGCCACGAGTTGGGTGAATACAAACCCGAGCTGCTGGAACGACCCAGCGTCGTGGTCGGTTCAAAGGCCGACGTGCTTCGCCCAGAGGACTGGGAAGTCGACGTCGACTTTGCGATTTCGTCGGTTACCGGCGAGAACCTGCAACCGCTGCTGTGGCGGCTTCACGGGCTCGTCACCGAGACCCAGGAGAACGACGACGAGTACGACGAGTTCATCATCCACCGGCCGATGTCGGACACGGTCACGATCAGTCGCGAAGACGATGGCGCGTACCGCGTGCACGGTCGTGAGGCCGAACGTTCGGTGGCTTTGTCGGATCTGACCAACTGGGATGCCATTAACTACATGCAGGGCAAGCTTGACAAGCTGGGCGTGTATCGGGCCCTTCGCAAAGCCGGCATCCGGGAAGGGGACGAAGTCCGCATCGGCGACTTTGCCTTCGACTACCAAGAAGACCAATGAGTCTTCTGGTTGCCAAGATCGGATCATCCTCGGTAACCAACGCCGATGGAACGGTGAATTCCGTTGCGATCGACAAGTTGTGCGCCGAGGTGGCGGCGCTGCGGGCTGGCGGCGATCGGGTCGTGATCGTGACCAGCGGTGCCATCGCCGCCGGGATGCCCCCGCTGGGCCTCGGCCCCGCCCGGCCCAACAAACGTGAGCTGCTTCGAGCGGCCGCAGCTGTCGGCCAGATCCGCCTGTTCCGCTCGTTCGAGGAGGCACTGGCCGGCCACGGTTTGCTGGGAGGGCAGGTTCTGCTGGCGCCCACCGACCTGATGGAACGGCACCGGTATCTGGGAAGCCGGGAAACCCTCACCGCACTGCTCGACCTCGGTGTCGTGCCGATCGTCAACGAGAACGACGCCATCGCCGATGACGAGATCCGATTCGGCGACAACGACCGCCTCTCCGCCCTCGTCGCCAACCTGGTCGACGCCGATTCGCTCGTTCTCTTGACCGACACGCCCGGCGTGTTCACCGCCGACCCGCGCCAAGATGCAAACGCCACGCTCATCGAGGAGATCGCTCAGATAGACGCCGCCGTCGAGCAGCTGGCTGGCGGCAGCGGTTCGTTGGCTGGCACCGGCGGTATGGCGTCAAAACTCGCCGCCGCCAAGATGGCCACCTGGAGCGGGGTAGGCACGGTGATCGCAGCTGCGGGACGGCCCAACGTGCTCTCTGACGCCCTGGCTGGCACCGCCGGGGTCGGGACCTACTTTCCGGCCCGGGATCAACATCTTTCAGCTCGTAAGGTCTGGATTGCGTTCGCCCTCCCGGCCCGAGGGGCGATCCGGGTTGATGCCGGCGCCCAACGAGCGCTGTCCGAACGCGGCCGCTCACTTTTGGCGGCGGGCGTCGTTGAGGTTTCCGGTCCCTTCGGCGTCGATGATCCCGTCGACATTGCCGACGCCGAGGGGAGGGTGTTCGCCAAGGGTCTGGCGTCCTGGTCGTGGGACGTCATCGACGCCAACCGGGGCAAACGTACCTCTGAAACCCCTGACGGTCTGGCCGACGCAGTGGTTCACCGGGATCGGATGGTTCTTCTCCCAGCCGCCGCTCAGGTGGACGGGCAATAACCCAGCGATCGCACTACCCTCGAAACATGATCAAGCTATTCAAGCGTATGTGGCGGTACATGACCGCCCGCGGCAACGCCGCATTCAACGAGGCTGCCGACCCGAAGGTCCAGCTGGAGCAGGCGATTCAGGAGGCGCAGGATCAGCACCGCCGCCTCAAGGAGCAGGCTGCCAACGTCATCGCCAACCAGAAGCAGACCGAGATCCGACTCAACCGCACGATGGAGGAGTACGAGAAGGTTTCCAAGAACGCCCGTCAGGCCGTGCTTATGGCCGACGACGCATCCAAACGCGGCGACCAGGAGAAACTGGTCGAGTACACCAGTGCCGCCGAGGCATTCGCCAACCGGATGATCGCGTTGGAGAACGAGGTGGAAGACCTGAAGGCGCTTCACCTGCAGGCCTCCTCCGCCGCCGACCAGGCCAAGGCCGCGGTCAACCAGAACAGCAATGCGCTGCAGAAGAAGCTCGGCGAGCGTCAGAAGCTGCTCAGCCAGCTCGACCAGGCCAAGATGCAGGAGCAGCTCAACAAGGCCATGACCTCGCTGTCCGAGACCGTCGGCGACGAGGTGCCCAGCTTTGACGAGGTGCGCGACAAGGTCGAGGCTCGTTACGCCAAGGCCAAGGGTGCGTCCGAACTGGTCGAGTCCTCGGTCGAAGGCCGCATGATGGAGGTCGAGCAGGCTGCCATGAACGTCGAGGCGCAGAGCCGTCTCAACGAACTGCGCGCCCAGCTCGGTATCGACACCGGCAGCACCCCCGCCGAAGCCGTTACCGAGACCGCCTCCGCCGAAGGCCAGGTAGCCGAGGGCTGAGACTGGCGCTAGTCCCGGGTGGTTGCGTAGGGTCCTAGGCCGAGGAAGGTCAGGGTTCCCATGAAGGCCGCGAGGGCGAGGGGACCCAGAATGATCAGGGGCAGGGGCGAGGGCAACCCGTCCAGATAGAGGCGGGTGGCGAGCGTTACCAGCGCTACTACCGAGCCTGCGGCGGCAACTGCGATCACGATCCCGCTCTCGACCGAGCTTTCGACCCTGCGCTTGAGCCGCATTCGGAGCAACCCGAACTCGACCCACGACGCCAACGCCGAGGCAAGACCGAGACCAACCGGTCCGAGGTGGGCCAGCGGGCTCTGCTCCCGACTTTCGGCCGGTTGCGGCTCCCAGGGCGGCCAGTGGGGGAAGTCATTCACCGCGACGAGGTCACCCGTACGTTCCTCGACGGCCAATCCCACGTCGGCCAGGCTCGACACGAATCCCTGCTCCAGCGGGTCACTGACGATCGCCAGGTGATCCAGTTGAATCATCAGGATGAATCCGGCGACGGCAACAACGGCGAGGCGCACCATGGAGATGCGGGCCGGGCCCTTCACGTCGCCAAGGGCAAAGAGGGCGTTCTGGGTGACCCGGGCCTGCATCGCGGCCGGGAGACCGAGGGCAAATGCGGACAGGGTGAAGGCGGTGAGCGTGAGATCGTCGGGGGAGAGGGTCGCCAGCGGGAGTAGGCGATTGAGCCAGCCGTAGAGGCCGTCGACCACCAACGACGATCCGAGGATGAGGATCGGGGTGACCAGTGCGGCGGGAAGTAACACGCGACGCACGCCGATCCTGACCCGTCGGGCCACCGCGGAATCGACCAATCCAGAGCGGGAAATTTCGGTCAGCTCCGCCGTCGCAACGCTGAAACCAAACACGCCGATGCTGATCAGATACAGCGGTGTGACCATGCCGAGCGTGGCCACTGCGCCCGCCACCAGGAACGACGCGAGGGCGAGGTCGATGAAGCTTGAGAGCTGAACGACACCGCGGGCGGTGAGCGCCGGCACGAATCGTTTGAAGACCTCAGCGACATTGTCGTCGTGCGTCAGTGAGGGCCGAAGCCCCACCACCAGCCGGCGCACCGTCGGCCACTGAATGGCCAGTTGTAGCGCGCTTCCAACCACCACCGACCAGGCCAGCACGGCTCGAACGCCGCTTCCGCCAACCTCGGTAGAACCGTCGCCCAGGTCGGCGAAGATCAGGATCCCCAGGAGGGCCACGATCTGGGCACCGCTCCACAGAATGGGTGCTGCATAGGGCAGGAAGTATCGGCGGTGGCTGTTGAGGATCCCGAGGCAGAACGCGGCGATCACCAGGAGGCCCGCGCCAACGGCGGTGATACGCGTCAGCTCGATCGTCCACTCGTACCGATCGCCGCTCCAGTTCCCGAGCGTTACCAGCCAAACCAGCGGCCGGGCGAACACGACCGCCAACCCGACCAGCAGGGTGACCACCACGGCTAGATGCCCCAGGATGCTGGCTGCCAGTTGTTTGGACTCTTCTTCGTTTTCGTCCTCCACCAGGCCGGCGAACACCGGAACGAAGCTGGCCGATATGGCCCCTTCGCCCAGAAGGTTTTGGATCATGTTCGGAACCCGCATTGCGGTCCGAAAGGCATCGGCGGTGAACGATCGACCCAGAATTGCGCCGATCAGGACTTCTCTGACCAGGCCGACGATTCGGCTGGAGAAGATACCGGCGGCAACCCGGTTGGATCCGCTCACGAGGTGAGTGAGTCGTGACCCGCCTTTGGCGGCGGGGGCAGATCGTCGGGGGTTATCAGCATCAACTCGTCGTCGGTCGGCTCACTGACGTCCACCAGTCGGGTGGCGTGCCGCGCAACCATGGCTTCGAACAGATTCCGCGCCAAACGACCGTTGCCGAACCCGGTGCCTCGTTGGTGTTTGCCGAACCACACCACGCAGGCTTCCCGAGCCTCGGGGGAGAGGTTGTACTTACCCTTCCCGCAGATCAGCTCGAGGATCGCGACCAGTTCCTCGTCGTCATAGTCCGGGAACAGGATCGTCTTGGGGAAGCGGCTGGAGAAGCCCGGGTTGGCCGCAACCAGTTCGGCCATTTCTTTGGGGTACCCGGCGAGGATCACCACCATCGAATCTCGGCGGTCCTCGACGTTCTTAACGATTGCATCGATGGCTTCTCGACCGAAGTCCTTCTCGCCACCACGAATCAGGCTGTACGCCTCATCGACGAGCAGCACGCCGCCATCGGCCTTTTCGAAAACGTCGGCCACCTTGTTGGCGGTCTGGCCGACGTAGCCAGCGACGAGCCCGCTCCGGTCGACCTCGGTGAGGTGTCCACGCTCGACCACTTCGAGGCTGCGATAGATCCGGGCCAACAGGCGGGCCACGGTGGTCTTTCCGGTTCCCGGATTCCCACTGAACACGAGATGTTTCGTGCTGTCGATCACCGGCAGCTCCCGATCGGCCCGCATCTTCTGTACTCGCAGCAGCGCGGAAAGGAGCCGAACCTCTTCCTTGACCGCTTCGAGGCCGATCAGCTGGTCCAGTTCGGCCAGCACGTCTTCGAGGGGCTCGATCGGTTCGGGTTCGGGCGGTGGTTCGTCCGCACCTTTGGCCTCGGCTGAGGCGGCGGGCCCGCCCGTAGCGGCCGCGGTGGCTCCCGCGGTGGGCATGTTGTCACGAAGCAGCTTCTGGAACCCCACGATGGCCCGCAGCTCCGCATCGGATGGGAAGCGGTCAAGTGATCCGACCATGTGGGCCAGTTTCATTGCTTCGTCGTAGTACGTCTGGGCCAGTTGGGTGCCGCGCATCCGATCAACGCCGGCCAGTATCTCGAACATCTCCGAGGGTCGGGTGAGCCACTCTCGCCTGCCAGCGAGTGCACCCTCCTTGCGTATCTCGGCCGGTGTGGTTGTCGGGGGCAACATGTCGAAGGTTGCGAATGTGGCGATCAGTGGCCACAACTCGTCGTCGCTTAACCGCGTGTCACTGTCCATGATCGCAGTTGCGAGGTTGTATGCCTCCATTGGCACGTTCCGATTCAGCACGGCCAAGTCGGTGCCGGTACCGGCGGCCGCCATCGACATGGCGCCGCCCACCCGCTCAATAAACTGGTCAACTGCTCGTGTCAGCCCTCTGTCCACCGTACCGAGGGTAGTTCAGGGACCGTGAACCGATGTGAGCCTCGGGAAATCGTCCAACTGGGCCCTTGCACCCAATTTGGCAATTGACCGACCGGTCAAGCGGTAGGGTGATCGCCATATGAGCGAGAGATTTCAGTCTGTTGAAGCTGTCCGGGAAGGGCTGAAGTCGGTCGATTATCTGGCTGACGACGCAATCGCCGGTGTGGCGTTCCTGGCCGATCGACTCGACAAGCCTGTTCTGGTAGAGGGTCCAGCCGGCACGGGCAAGACCCAGCTGGCTAAGTCGGTCGCCGAAATGATCGGCGCCCGACTCATTCGACTGCAGTGTTACGAGGGCATCGACGAGTCCAAGGCGCTGTACGAGTGGAACTACAAGAAGCAGCTTCTTCGTATCCAGACCGAGGATGAAGGTTCGGACTGGGACGACGTGCAGGGCGACATCTTCTCCGACGAGTTCCTCCTCACCCGACCGTTGCTCGAGGCGATTCGAGCCGATGAGCCGGTCGTTCTTCTAATCGACGAGGTTGATCGGGTGGAGGTCGAGACCGAAGCGCTCCTGCTCGAACTTCTGTCCGACTACCAGGTCTCGATCCCCGAACTCGGCACGATCACGGCCAAGCAGATCCCGCTGGTGTTCCTCACGTCGAACAACACCAGGGAGCTGTCCGAGGCGCTCAAGCGGCGTTGCCTCTTCCTCCATCTCGACTACCCCACGATGGAACGCGAGAAGGAAATCGTTCTCACCAAGGTTCCCGACATCAACGAACAGCTCGCTGATCAGATCGCCCGGATCGTGCGCAGCATCCGGAACATGGAGCTGAAGAAACATCCCAGCGTGTCCGAGACCATCGACTGGGCCAAGACCCTGATCCTGCTGGGCCGCGAGTCGATCACCGAAGAAGACGCCAAGGAAACCGTCAACATCCTGCTGAAGTACCAGAGCGACATCGAGAAAGCCCTCAAAGACTTCAGCAGTAACTCCACGGTTCACTTCACCTAGGAAACCGAGATGACCGACACTGCGCCCGAAGCGAGCGTCCCACTCTTTGAGCTGATCGAAGGGTTCGTCGTCGAGTTGCGGACCGCAGGTTTGCCGGTTTCCCTCGTCGAGAACATCGACGCGGTCGAAGCCATACGTGAGATTCCCCTCGGCGATCGGGACGCGTTCAAGTATGCCTTGGCAGCGACCCTGGTGAAGAATCAGGCGCACTGGAAGACCTTCGAAACTCTCTTCGAGGTCTACTTCTCCATCCGAGGTGCCGAGTATCTGCTCGATCCCGACGCCGACAATCCTTTCGGCGATCTCGACCTCGACGATCTCGACGACATGGACTTCGCCGGCGAGCAGCCCCCCGGTCAGGGCGGTCAGGGCGGCTCGGGTATGACACCCGAGGAAATGGCCGAGATGCTGTTTCAGGCGATGCTCAACAGCGACCAGACCCTCATGAAGGCCATCGCCAAGCAGGCGGTCAAACGCTTCGCGGGCATGGAACCGGGGCGACCGGTCGGTGGTACCTACTACCTGTACCGAACCCTGCGGAATCTCGATCTGGACGGAATCATGGAACGGCTCATGGAAGCCGCCCAGGAGGCCAAAGGCGACCAACCCCTTTCGCCGCTCGAGGAACGTCTCGAACGCGACGAATACGACGACCGCATCGAGAAGCTGAAGAAGGAGATCGAAGCGGAAATCCGGCGGCGGCTCGTCGCCGACCGGGGCGCCGAGGCGATGGCCAAGACCCTCCGCAAGCCGTTGCCTGAGGACGTCGACTTCATGCACGCCAGCCGGGAGGAGATGGCCAAGATCCGACAGGCCATCTACCCCCTGACCCGCAAGCTGGCCGTTCGGCTGGCCCGTAAACGCCGCCATAATCGGAAGGGACCGCTCGACTTCCGCAGCACGGTACGACATTCGCTGAGCTACGGCGGCGTGCCCGCCGAACCGAAGTTCCGGCATCCGAACCCGTCGAAACCCGAGATCATGGTGATTGCCGATATCAGCGGCTCGGTGGCGGCCTTCGCTCGATTCACCCTGCATCTGGTCTACGCGATCTCCAACCAATTCTCGAAGGTCCGGAGTTTCGTGTTCATCGACGGACTCGACGAGGTGACCCACTTCTTCGACAAGACCGACGACATCAACGAAGCGGTGCATCGGGTCAACACCGAGGCTGATGTTGTGTGGGTCGATGGCCACAGCGACTATGGCCACGCATTTGAGGTGTTTTGGGACGGTTTTGGCAAGGAGATTACTCCGAAGACCACGGTCCTGATTCTGGGCGACGCCCGAAACAACTATCACGCCTCGCAGGCGTGGGTGGTGAAAGAGATCGAGAAGAAGGCTCGCAAGGTCTTCTGGCTCAATCCCGAACCCAAGGCGTACTGGAACACCGGCGACAGCATCGTGGGCGAATACGGGGCCCACACCAACGGCCTGTTCGAGGTTCGCACGTTGCGCCAACTCGAAAAGTTCGTCGACAACCTGGCCTAGTTTTTTGCCTGCGCTCGCCTCCTGACGGTGCGTGGCGAACGCGGTCGTTGTTTTGGGCGTTGTGTGGGCTCGTTGTTCTCTGAGTAGGTCGGGTCGCTTCGGCCACGTTGGCACGGAGCTGAGTACAGCGCTGCGTGCTGGTTTGTTTCCTGCCTTCGCTCGCCTCCAGTGGTGCGTGGCGAACGCAGTCGTTGTTTTGGGCGTTGTCTGGGCTCGGTGATCTCTGAGTAGGTCGGGTCGCTTCGGCCACGTTGGCACGGAGCTGGTTAGAGCGCTTCGTGCTGCCTTACTGGCGCGGCGACAACGTTGCGTGTGTTCTTGCTTGCCTGCGCTCGCCTTGGGCGGAGCGTGGCGAACGCGGTCGTGGTTCTGGGCGTTGTCTGGGCTCGTTGTTCTCTGAGTAGGTCGGGTCGCTTCGGCCACGTT
>CALGOA010000036.1 GCA_937958015.1 uncultured Acidimicrobiales bacterium
GCGGGGTGCGTTGCAGCGTGACGACCTGATCGCCGCGGCCGGTCAGCAAACCCACCACATGTTGCCCTATGAGGCTCGACGCCCCCGTCACCAACACTCTCATCAGCTTCAGATCCTGCGACGGTGTTTGCCAGCCAACACGGCTGCGGCCCACGCGGCCACCCGAGTGCGGTCGACCTTGGAGTTGTGGCGTCGGTCCACGGGAATCTCTGCCGACAACACCGCCGCCGGAAGGGGTAACCCGTCGCGGGCCAGTTCGGCCTTGACCTGTGCCGCGACCTCAGACGAGGCGAGGGGTCCGCGATTCCCATCGTTGGTTTCGACAACAACCGCAACAACCTGACCGCCCGTGGGTCCGACACCCACCGCTGCGGCTATCTTCACCGCCGCTACCCGCTCGGCTGCGTGTTCGATCGGAATCGGTGGGAGCGGACCCGGGTTGGAGGTGATGACGTGTTGAACCCGCCCACTGATCCACAGGAAGCCCGACGCGTCGAGCGAGCCGATGTCGCCGGTTCGATGCCAGCCATCGACCGTGGTGGAACGATGCTCGGTCCACCAGAGCCGGTCGTATCCGTCCTTCACATGGGGGGCCGAGACCACCACCTCACCCATCACATCAGCATGAGCCGTGGGTTCGTCCGAGGGACGGCCCAAGGCATCGAGTGGGTGGATCCGAACGTCGACGCCGGGCAGCGGTCGTCCCACACACGTGCCGGGCCCTGCGCCCCTCGCCAGGCGGATCGCGAGCGAGATGTCCGCGACCGGAAGCACTTCGGTCATGCCATAGGGGGTGTGCACCTCGGCAGCTGGCAATAGCGAGGACACCGCCTGGAGCAGTTCGATCTGAAGCGGTGCGCCCGCGCTCATCAGCAACCGGACGTTGGAGAGTGCTCTGCGTTGTTCTGCGGTGAGCGAATCTGCGGTTGCGACTACGTTGCGAAGAGCTGCCGGCGATGCGAAGACGAGTGTTGCGTCTACCCGCAAGACCGCGTCGGCCAACGTTGACGCGGTCAGGGTCGCAGGTTTTGTCACGTCCATGTCGGGGACGACGGAGCCGATCCCAAGCGCCGGGCCGTAGAGGGCAAAGGGAGCGAACGCCGCCACGAGCCGATCCGACGAGGTGATGCCGTACAGGTTGCGGATCGCATCGATCTGGGCCGCCAGTTGGCCCGATCGGTATCCGACCCCCTTCGATGGTCCTGTCGATCCCGACGTGTACCCGATGGCGGCCAGCGGATCCGAGCGTTCGGAGTTGGGACCGTCATCGTTCGGGTCGGGCTGGGACTCGCCGAGAAACTCGAGTTCCCGGAGTGAACGTTCGACCTTCAGCAACCGCCGGAGTCGTTCGTCCATGTCGCCCGCGACGATCCGGCGACCGGTCCACCCCAGGGCGCGCGCGGCGGTAACGGCGGGCGGGATACCCAGGATCCAATCCGGAGCAGCGGCCCGGACGGCCCGGTCCATGTTTCTCACGCCGAGTCCGGCGTCGACCAGCACCGCGGTTGCGCCCATGGCCCAACACGAATAGAGCACGACGGTCAGATCGATACCCGGCGGGATCATGGTGGCCACCCGATCACCGGGCAACACACCTACCGCAGCGAGGCCACGGCTGACCCGGTCGACACGTTCGGCGAAGGTGGACGCATCGATGGAACGCCAGCCCTCATCGGTCCATTCGGTGACCAACGGAGCTTCTGACGCGGTGCCCGGAGCAGGCGAACCGGACCACAACGATGCCGGTGGCGGCGCAGTGCGTTCGGTCCTGTCGCCGAGTGCGTGCACCCACGCCCAGAACGCCTCGGCCACGGGAGCATCTTCGGACACGAAGTGTGATGCGCCGACGAAACGATGGACGTCGGCATGGGGTAACCGGTCTTCCAGATCGTGAAGGTACCGCTCACCAAAGACCGGGTCGCGGGTCCCCCACATCATGAAGGTGGGGATCTCTCCGAGTTCGCCACAACCTTCGGCGATCCGGTGGAGGGTCTCATAGGAAACGTGGGACGGGTCGAGCGGAATGTCCGCCACGAAGTCCCGCACGCCCGCCCGCCGATCTGCGGTGTCATAGGGTGCAAGGAATCCGGCTCGAACCTCGGCGGGTGGTTCCGGCGTGGAAAGCCGCAACCCGGCTCGAATGAACGCCGGCGTGCGTTGGGTAACGGTGCGAAGCAATCCTCGGGAACCGGCTGCTGTGATCAGCCACGGAGGAGCAGAGTCACTCGGCTGGGACACCGCGGTGTTGGTGAGGACAACTCCGCTCAGTTGGTGAAGATGCCGCTGGGCCCAGCCCAGCGAGATCGGTCCGCCCCAATCGTGGGCCAGGGTCACGACCGGTCCGTCCACGTTCAACTCGGTTGTCAACGCGACGAGGTCCTCGACGCGTTGGGCCAGGGTGCGAGCGCTGTCGATGCGTTCGGAATATCCCATGTTCAGATGATCCGGGGCGATTACCCGGATCGAAGGTGGCGCCAGAGCCAGCACCCGCCGCCACAGGAACGACCACGAAGGGTTGCCATGAACGCAGACAACCGTCAGCGTCGGAGCAACCCCGCCCTCAGCATGGGAGTCCAGAACATGGAAGGTTCGGGAGACGCCGGAACCGTCGACGATCGAGACCAGTCGGGACCATGACGGATCCATTCCATCGATGGTCGGCGGCAGCTGAGCCGGCGCAACTACCACGGCGGATTACCAGGCCAGTTCGAGAACACCCGAGTTCAGACCGGAACCGATACCCATACACAAGACCCGGTCGCCCGATTCCAACGCATCGGCGTGATGGGCGAGTGTGAACGGAATCGCGGCGGGGCCGATATTGCCGAAATCCGGGAACGTTAATGGAGCCCGCTCGGCGTCGATGCCGAGCACATCGATCATCGCTGCCGTGTGGACCTTGGACACCTGGTGGAGGATGTAGTGATCCATATCCATCCAGTCCGAGGTGTCGGCGTGGTCCCACGCCACCTTGGCCAGCTCGGTGCCGGCGTCGAGCAGGGCCCGGGCGTCGGTCCTCATGTTCTCCAGGGAACCGACACACAGTTCGTGGTGCCTGCTCTCGGCTCGGAAAAATCCCTGTACAACGGCGTGGCTGCCGTCGTTTTCGCTGCGGCGTCCGATCACCATGGCGGCGGCGCCCGATCCAAGTGTGAGCGACGCGAAGTTTTCGCTGAAGTCGTCGGAAGTGAGTCCGGTGGCGTTGAGCCGATCGATGGTGTTGTTGTGGATTTCCCGGGTGCCCTCACCATCGACCAGCAGGGCGTAGTCGATTTGACCAGCCTCGATCATGATTCCGGCGAGGTGGATGCCGTTGAGGAATCCGAGGCACGCGTTGGAAATGTCGTAGTTCATACAGGTCGGCGACAAACCGAGCATGTGATGGACGGTGACGGCGGTGGAGGGTTCGAGACGAGCTCGACAGACCGACGAGTCGATCAGCAGACCGATCCGGCTCCGATCGATGCCAGCTTCCTGGATCGCACGTTCTCCTGCGGCCGCCGACGCATCTGCGAAGGTGAACCCCTCGGCCCACTGGCGACGTTCATGCACTCCGGCCAACCGTTGCAGTAGACCCGGGCGGGCGCCGCCACGCTCATAGAAGGGGCTGAGCCGCTCATCGATCTCGTCGGACGTGACAACCTCAGGAGCTTCAACCCTTGTTGAGGACACAACGCCTACATCGTTGAACGTGAACGTAGCGTTGTTGGGCATAGAGCGGCCTTCCAGTGAAAACAGGTTGCAGCAGTCTCGCAGACGACAGACCAAAAGGTGCACTCAAGTTGCAGCATCCCTCAGGTGAGGAATTTCGGCCCTCCGGGTCGGGCCCCAGAGGGGTCAAATCTGGTCGTGAGCTGGACCTTCAGGCATCGTGCCAGCAGGAGATCGCGGACACCACAACCGGACCGATCTCTGTAAGGATGGGGATCGTGGGGTCGGCGGGGCGCAGGAGGCTGTTCCAGTTTGCACTTGTGGTGGGCCTCGCAGCCTGTTCGGTCGTGCCGTCAAACGCTCTACCCGAACCCGACCCGGACCGATCGGCCGCCGTGCCGGCCACCACGACCGACATCTCCGAATCTCGCACCGTCGATCGGGACGCGGTGAACTCCACCACCGTCCCCGCGCCGTCGCCCACCACACCGCAGCCCACGATTCGGGGCGGGGTCCCGGTCGGTGTCATCGCCACCGATCGAACCGGATCGGCCCGGGTGCAGTCGACACCATTTGTTCTGAGGGATCGGAACATCGACACCATCGACCTGCTGCCTCCGCCACCGGATGATGGTGTGTATCGATCGACGATCTCGCCCCTCAGCCCCGAGATCGGCCGTCGTTCAACCTGGAATGAGGACTGTCCGGTAACGATGGAGGAACTGTCCTATCTGCAGGTCTCCTTCATCGGCTTCGATGATCGTCCTCACACCGGCGAACTGATCGTGCACGTCGAACATGCCGAGGCGATCGCAGGAGTTTTTGGCGCCCTCTTCGAGGCGCGGTTCCCGATCGAGGAGATGCGAATCGTCGGCGACGCCGATCTTGTGCCACCCCACCTCGGCGACACGAACAACACGTCATCGTTCGTGTGCCGGCGGGTGACGGGAGGTTCCCGGTTCTCCGAACACGCCTCCGGACTGGCGATCGACATCAATCCCTTCCACAACCCGTACGTGAAGGGCCGAGTGGTGATTCCCGCCCTTTCGGGTTCATTCGGAGACCGTGGGTGGGACCGTCGGGGGATGATCGCCGACGACGATGTCGTGGTCCGCGCATTCGCCGCCATCGGCTGGAAATGGGGCGGCGACTGGCGTTCGCTGAAGGACTACCAGCACTTCAGCCACAACGGGCGATAAATATTTCTCGAAGAATCTGTTTGCCCTGTTCACAGCGATTGCGATCTCCGAAATCAGGCTCGGTATCCCCGACACTGTCACACCCCTTCGCCATGCTGGAACCATGAAGATCCTGCACACCTCCGATTGGCACCTCGGCCGGTCGTTCGGAACCTATGGACTGCTTCCGGACCAGGAGGCCTTCCTCGAGTGGTTCATCTCCACGGCCACCAACAATGAGGTGGATCTGGTCGTCATCGCCGGAGACATCTACGACCGCACAACACCGCCGGCCGAGGCCATGCGGGCCTTCGACCACGCGGTATCCGCCCTCACCACCGCCGGCATCGACGTTGCGGCGATCGCGGGCAACCACGACTCACCCGACCGGGTCACGATGTACCACTCGGTCACCGAACGCAACGGCCTCATTCTTCGCGGCGGATACCCCGACGGTGCCGACGTCGTCGTTCGCCAGTACGACGATGGCCCGCTCGCGATCGCGGCGATCCCCTTTCTCGACCCGCGCATGATCCCGCCAACGTTCACCCTCCTCGATCCCGCCGATGGCCCCTTCAGTCACAACGCGGTCGCCACCGCATGTGCCGAGGCCGCCCGTGGTGCGATCCCAGACGGCATGCGGTCGCTCGCGATCGCACACGGATTCATCGCCGGTGGGCAGGGTTCAGACTCTGAACGTACGCCCGTGGCGGTGATCGGCGGCTCCGACCACATCGGCGCCCAGGTGTTCGAAGGGTTCAGCTACACCGCGTTGGGCCATCTGCACCGACCACAAACGGTCCGGGGACTGGACCACATCCGGTACTCGGGTACGCCGCTGGCGTATTCGTTCAGCGAGACCGAACCGAAGTCTGTCGTGATGGTTTCTATGGACTCCAAGGGTTCCTGTCAGACCGAACTCATTCCGGTGCCGGTTGGTCGGCCGGTGCGCACGCTCACCGATTCCTTCGAGAATCTGATGGCGAGCGACCCCGACGATCACAGTCTGATTCGTATCCAGTTGACCGATACCACGGCGGTCCGGAACGCAAAACGGCGGCTCGAAGATGTTTTTGGGCACATCGTGGAGCTGAAACTGCTGTCCCTCGGCACGCCCGGTGCCACCCCAGCCGAGCCCAACGCAAATCTCGAGGCGTCGTTGGCCGAACAGGTGAAGGACTTTCTCGAGACTGCATCGGGGCTTTCCGCCGACCTGGATCAATTCGATCTGGTGATCGATGCGCTCACCGAAGCGGGCGCCGACGTGGGACCCGTGGCCGAGGTCCGGGCCAGCATCGCCGTCGACGGCGACAGCACCGAGGGTGTCGCGGCCTAATGCACTTCGAACAGCTCAGCATCTGCGGGTTCGGGCCCTACGCCGACGCTCAACACATCGACTTTGTCGAGTTGTCGAAGAAAGGTCTCTTCAGCGTGACCGGTGAGACCGGTGCCGGCAAGACCACAATCTTCGATGCGCTCACCTATGCGTTGTACGGCGAAGTGCCCGGTGCTCGTTCCTCGGGTTCGGTGCGGTCCCAACACGCCACGCCGCACCAGCCGTCGGAGGTGCAGCTCCAATTCACCGCCGGATCCGACCGTTGGAAGGTGATCCGATCCCCACAGTTTGATCGAGCCAAGTCAAAGGGCAATGGCACCACGATCCAACGGCCCCGCGCCGCGCTCCACCGGTGGGTCGCCGGAGAGTGGGAGCCGCTCTCGGCCGACCTTCGTGAGATCAATGCGCAGTGCCAGCAACTCGCCGGTCTCACCCGTGAGCAGTTTGAGCGGGTGGGTTTGTTGCCCCAGGGCGAATTCAAGCGGTTGCTTCACGCCAAGTCGAAAGACCGCAAGGAACTCTTCCGGACGCTGTTCGGCACCGTTCAGGTAGAGGATGCGGTGCGTCTCCTCGCCGATCACGCCAAGATCGCCGAAGCCAACGCCGATCGAGCTCGGCAACAGTTCGACGAGTTGACACTCACAATCGTGCCGCTGCGTGACCAGCTTCAGGAATGGTCCGAACAGTTCAATCACGACGTTCTCACCCTCCCGGGAATGGGCCGCGACACCGCCGACCCGAGCTCGGACCAGGATCCGTTGACCCAACTCGACGTCGTCGCCAACGATGTCGACGTACGGGTCCTGCCCCAGCTTCGCAATATCGAGTCCGACCGACTGGCGGCCGCCACCACTGCCTCGACGGCGTTGGGGCGAGCGGCCGAGCAGGCGGCTCAGGTCGCACTCCGTGAACAACTGCAGCAGCAGCGGCTCTTCCTGGATGGCCAAAGGGCCGAGATCGAAGCCGGTGCCGTCGCAGCCGAACGAGCCGAGCGGGCGGCACCTCTTCTCGAGATCCATGAACGACTCGTGGCCCGCCAGACCGCTCGCGACGACACCTCGAACGCGGTGGCGCTCGCCCGCCAAAAGGTCGAGCGACTGGCTCGGCTCGTCGAACTTCCCGCCGACCTGGCCGCCGATCCGACCCTGCATCAGCGCACCGTGTTCGAACAAATACCCGAGGTGCGCTCTGCGGTAAGCCGCCGCGCCGAACTGGCACGTCTTCAGCACCAGTCGACAACGACCTCCCAGAACATCAGTGCCGCCGAAGAACGGCATGCATATTGCCTGGCCGAAGAACAACAGCTCACCGTCGCAATCGCCGAGACCAACGAGCTGATGACCCAGGCCAAGGTTGCACGGGCCTCTCTGCGGGATCTCGAAGGGGCCGCCGCACCGCTCACCGCGCTGAAGGACCGGGCCGTCGAACGGGATCAGTCCGCTGAGCTGATGTCGGAACTCGCCCAGAACATTGCGGCCGCCAACGCTCAGATCGAAGGGTTCGAAGCTGAGCGGCAACAGCACCTCACCCTCGTTGGACAGACCGCCGAAGCAGAACAGGCGCTACGGGACGCAACCGAAACCCACGGGCAGGCCCAGAAGCACCTGGCGTCTCTCGATCGCAGCACGACGGTCGCCGACGAACTGGAAACAGTTGGCCGCCAACTCGTCGACGCCGCCTCACAACTGAACAACGTGACGTCGGCCTATGTTGCCGGAGTCGCTCCTCGACTCGCCAAACAACTGACCGCTGGCGATCCGTGCGCGGTGTGCGGCAGCACCGATCACCCTGCGCCGGCCGTCGATGCCGACGCCGAACTCGTCGACGAAGCAACCCTCAACGAAGCAAACGCCGCCCACGGCCGGGCGGCGACCCGCGTGGCCGTGCTCGACGCCGAACTCCAGAGTCTTCTCGCCGCCGTTCCCGAAGGGCTCGATCGACAAACCGCTCTCCAAACTCTCAACGCCGCCGCCGATGCCATCGAATCCGCCCAGGCCAGCGTCTCCGCCACCGCTGCTGCCCGCGAGCAGCTCACCGAACTGGACCACAAGCTTGCCACCATGCGAGCCATGGTCTCCGAAGCCGACAAACAACTGCATGGTCAAACGGTCCGACACTCCAGTGCAATCACATCGCTGGGTGAACACGCCGAGTTGTCGGTCGACGAGCTCACCCAACGGATTGACGACGCAAACGCCGAGATCGAACGAGTCGGCGCAATCGCGGCCCGGTTGGAGCCGCTGCGGGCCGACAACGTGGAGCGCACCGAACGAACCGCTGCCCTGCAGGCCGAACGGACCGACCTGATCGCCACCATTGCGGGATTGACGGCCAAACAGACCGAGATCGCCGGCCAGATCGCCACCCGCAGTGACCAACTGGCCGATTGGGACGGTGTGGATCTTGACCGCCGTCTGGCCGACCTGGAGACCCTAAAAACCTCGTTGGAACGCCTGATCGAGGCCATCTCTCTCGCGAGCCAGGCCGAGGCGGCCGTGGCCACCGGCGAAAGTGAGTTCGAGAGTGCGGTAGAGGCCTCCGGTTTTCCGACGGTGGCCGAGGTCTTCGACTCGTCGCTACCGGCCGATCGGGTCGCAGAACTGGTGCAAGCTCACACCACGTTCCGGGAACAGGAAGAACTCTGCACCAGCGGTTTGAAGAACCTCGCCGACCTCGACGTGCCCGAGTCCGCACCCGACCTCACGATGCTCACCCAGGCGGAAGACCAAGCGCGGCGTGCCGCAACCAAGGCAACCGAACAGCGCACCTCGGTCGAGAATCTGATCCGCGACGCTCGGGCCAAGATCGCCCAAACGACCCGACGTTCGGGCCAGGTAGTGGACCTCGTCGCCACCGCCGACCGCCATCGGGCTATCGCCGACCTCTGCGATGCCAAGGGTGTATCCAAGATCGGGTTGGAGGGGTTCATCCTCCGCAACCAACTGGCGCTGGTGGTGACCCAGGCCAACCTCCGGCTCGATTCCCTCAGCCGAGGCCGGTATCAGCTGCAACTCGCCGACGAGGCTCTGGACGGACGGGGCGAGTGGGGCCTCGACCTCACGATCGTCGATGCCCATACGGGGGCGGCCCGACCGGTAACCACACTCTCGGGCGGCGAGACGTTCTACACCTCGCTCAGCCTGGCGCTCGGCCTCAGCGATGTACTCAGTGATCGCGGCGCTACTGCGATCAGTTCGGTGTTCATCGACGAAGGTTTCGGTTCGTTGGATGAGGCCGC
>CALGOA010000037.1 GCA_937958015.1 uncultured Acidimicrobiales bacterium
CTCTGAGGCTCGATCTCGAATCTCCTCGAGCAGTCGGTCGAAATCACCCGGAACTCCCCAGGTGTCCTTGTCCAGTTGGTACTTCATGGGTTTCCTCTCATCGTTCATTTCTGTTCCTGAGTTCCACTTGCCAGCTGCGACGCCAGCACCTCGGCGAAGGCCGGCGCGGTATGTTCCAGCGCCACTCCCCCATGCTCGATTCGACCGATCTGGGCACCAAAGGCCGACGCAACCGCATCGGTGTGACGGGTCGAGAACGGGTCGGCCGAGTGTTCTATGACGGTCACCCGGCAACGAACCAACGGAGCCCGATCCTCCATTCGGTACCGACCGACAGCCAGGTGTCCCGTAGCGGGGTCGTCCGCTCGAAGCGCATCGGCGACGAACCGATCGAGCAGATGGTGACCTTCGGGATAGTACGGAGCACGTTGAGTCCACAGGGACTGCAGGTGAAGGCCGGCAGCG
Source organism: uncultured Acidimicrobiales bacterium (assembly GCA_937958015.1). Lineage (GTDB taxonomy): Bacteria > Actinomycetota > Acidimicrobiia > Acidimicrobiales > SZUA-35 > JABDIY01. The sequence continues at coordinate 466 of CALGOA010000037.1, forward strand.
TCCCTTTCGATCGTGTCGATCGGAGTCTTCCGGGCTCGTCGCTCTCGCGCCTCGGCATCAACCCACGGAGTGGACGACAGAACGACCTGTGATACCTGGGCACCGGCCCGCGCCGCTACCTCGATCGCTACGACTCCGCCGGTGTGATGGCCACAGACCGAAACGGAGGGCAACCCGGCGGCATCTATCACGGTCATCGCGGCTTCCGCGTACGACTCGATCGAGGCGCCATCGTTGTGGGGATCGCTTGCTCCCATGCCGGGCAGGTCCATAGCGAGCAACCGATAATGATCCGAAAGCAGCTCGATGACCTCGCGGAACTCGTCCCAACTTCGGGGGGTTTGATGCAGGAGAAGAACGGCCGGGCCCTCGCCCGCGTCGGCGACGTGGATCTGACCCCATGGGGCGTCGACGTACCGGCGGGTGATCACTTCAACGTCTCAGTTCACTGGTTGTCCAGAAGGAAACGAATACTGAGCGGGTTGTAGTCATCGGCGTGTTCGTGCTGAGGCCAGTGGCCGCAGTTGGGGAAGATCTTCAGTTCGGACCCGGGAACGTTCTCCTGCATTGCATGAGCCTCGGGTACGTCGCCGAACGGGTTGTTGCTCCCCCACACGATGAGGGTCGGGGCGGTGATCGCCTGCAGCTGCTCGGGTCTCATCAGGTTGCGCTGCCGGATCTCCATGTTCTGGAGGCACAAGAGGTTGTGAAGGTTCCGTTGAAACTCGGGCTGGTGGTAGATCGCATACCGGATCTCGACGAGCTCCTCGGACACGTCCTTTTCGGCGTCGTGCATCAGAAGATGTAGACGATCCCGGGTGAGCGAGATGTCGTTCTCCATTGCTGCCTTGGTGGTGGAGTTCTTGATCCGTTCCATCACCTCGGGATTGGCCTTGGTGCCACCGGCGGCGACGAGCTGAAGCGCCTGAACCCGGTCGGGTTGTTCAGATGCCAGCACCCCTGCGGTCCAGCCGCCAAGTGATTCCCCCACCAGATTCGCCTTCTCGATACCCATGGCATCGAGATAGTTGACGAGGTGTTCCACGTAACGGGGAATCTCGTAGTTGTAGTCGGGTTTGCCGGTGTATCCGTGGCCCAGGGCGTCGATGGCATGACACCGAAAACCGGCGTTCACGTGCGGGACAAAGTTCCTCGAGAACGCTTCGAGATGACCGCTGGTGCCGTGAAGGAAGATCACGTCGGGCCCCTCACCGGCGATGAGGGCCCGAGTGGGTACACCCCCGGCATCCACGGTTCGAAGCTCGAAGTCGATTCCGGTCAGGTCGGTCCAGATGGTCATTTGGTTTCCTTTGCAAGTACAGCGATGGGGGAAGGTTCGAATGTGGCGACGGCCATGCCGGTCAACCATTCAGGCATGGGCGAGTAGGCCAGGACATCTCCGGAGACACAGCCGGTCGCGGCGGCCATCGTGAGCCACGCCCGGATCTCGTTTCCGCCGTTGCCGGCTTGAGCTACGAGGTCGTCGTTGGAGAGACGGTCGGCGATGCCCGGTGCTTTTCCGGCTGCGAGGTCGGCGAGAAACTGCCGGTCGAATTCCTCGTTGATGCGACTGGGCGAGGCGATGATGATGCTTCGACGACGCTGTTCGTAGTCGGACCAGTTGCCGCGGCCGTTCTTCCAGGAATCGACCAGGAACTCATCGTCATCGGAATTCGGATGTCGCCAGTCGGGAAAAGGTAGCGAATGGCTCAGTCCACCGGTGGCCACCACCGCCACCCTGCGATCGCCGGCGAGATCGAGTATCGACCGTCCCAGCGCCTCGCCGAAGGCAACGGTCCGGAAAAGCGTTGGCAGGGGTGGAGCGAAGGCATTGATGATTACCGGCAACACCGGCACGCCGTCGGGCACGAGGTACTGGATCGCATGGCTGATGCCATGATCCACGTTCAGTTCGGACGAGAAGGCGATATCGAAGTGTCGGGCGATCATCGCATCAGCAATGTTGATGGCGGCCTCGGGGTCGGTTTCTTGCGACCCTTCGGGAGTGCCGTGTTCGCCGGCTGCCACGAGCCTGCCGACGCCGATCGTGAACGACGGCATCAGGTCGAGCCAAAACCCTCGGAAGTGATTCGAACCCACGATGACGACCAGATCCGGCTCGGCACTCACCAGACGTTCTTTCGCCAAGGCCAGCCCATCCCGAAACGCATGGGCCCGTTCGAGGTGGTCCACCTCGGCCCAGCGGGTGTTCATCAGGGTGGTGTGTGAGGCACCGACGCCAAGCACGATGGAGGTCACGACGACTCCCCGAGGTAACCGAAGACGGTACGAATCAGTTGGTGGGTCAACTGCACCTGATCGTCCGGATTCACGGCATTCATGCCGTACTGGAAGTCGACATCCACTCCCGGACTGGACACCTTGGGAAGTCCGACCCGTGCGGTTGGGACGCCGGCCTGACGAAGAATGTTTGCGTCGGTGGCCCCGGAAAGACCACCGATGGGCTCGTGAGGCCGTCCCGACTGTTCCTCCCACGCATCGATCGAGGTGGTGATGATCCGCTCGGCAGGATCGGTGATCGTGCCGGGAATTGAGACCGTGGCGTGCACCCGAACCGCAGCGCCCACTGCAGCTGCCGCCTTCTCGACCCGTTCGGTGAAGATTCGTTCGGCCGCGATCGGATCCATTGCTGGAGCCAATCGCAGATCGACGGTGAACCGGCACACATCCGGAGTAAAGGCGGTGACCCGTTCATGGCCTGCGGTCACGCTAGCTACCACACCCTGAGGCGAGTTCATATCGTCCGCGGTCAGCTGCGCCCATTCCGGAAACCACGCTTCGAGCTCGGCGATGACGTGGGCTGCGTCCGCGATTGCGCTTCGGTACGGAATGAGATGCCGACTACCGACATACGTGTGTGTCCCAAATACTTCGACGGTGAGCCACAGCAGGCCGACTTCGGTCCATGACACGGCCCAACCCGACTTGGCGATCACCGCTGAGCTCGGCTCGAGGGTGGCGATCAACGCGGCACATCCAGCACCATGCCCGTCGGCGAGTTCGGGGGCCCGACGGTTGGCCGGCATGCCGAGACAGCCGAACCCAGCCATCACCTCGCCGTCGAGGAATTCGACAGCACCCGAGGTCACCAGGGCCTCGAACGCCATGAGGACACACGCGGCATGCCCCTTGGGATTGTGGGCCCCGAGCCCGACCACCCACCCGTTTTCTTCAAACGACTGCGGCGCCATATCCGGTCGGAGACTCGGTCCCGCCCACGGAGTGTCCTCCGCAGCGTTTCCGGCCGTCACGGTGTCCAATGGCCCGTACAACAGCAGCGAGCGGTCGGACGAACCACCGGCTCGGCCCCATGCGTTCGCAGCACCCGGAGCAACCGACTGCACGGCCGTCTCGACGCCGAGCGGCGTCAACATCTCTACGATCCGATGGGCCAGCGGTTCTTCACCGCCGGTGGGCGACGCGACATTAACGAGTTCTCTCGTCAGCGCTATCAGGCGAGCACGATCCACCGCCTGAATCGCAGATTCAAGGTGGCTCACCGCTGATCGTTTCCCGACACCGAACCGATCCAGGTGCCGGTCAGTTTTGTCAGTATCCGAACGAGGAAATCCTTGACGTACCTCATCGTGCGTCTGTCACTCCCGGGCGATCCGACTGCGACAGGAATCCGTCGACCACCGTGTAGTAATGCTGGGGCCGCTCCTCCTGCAGATGGTGTGACGCTTTGTCCATCACATACAACTGGCCGTGTTCAACCATGCTGGCCAACATCAACGGATAGTCCGGGGTGAGGAAGTCGTCGTACATCCCCCATGCGAAGAGAACCGGGCATCGAATGTCGCCCAGTTCGGCTGTGAGGTCCTGCCACTCGCCCCGGGGGCTATCGCTGCGGGCGGCGAGTTCCATCTCGTCTGGATCGATCGACTGCTCGAATCGGAGTTTCACCGTCTCGGGTGGGATGGCCGCCTCGTCATACCACTCGAGTGCCGCCATCAGGTCCCGCATCTTCGGTTCGGTCGGACCCTCGCCGCCGAAGTAGGCATCGCGAGCCTTGCGACCCCGCCGACCGTTCTCGGGCAACGGACTCATCGGACCGCGGAAGACCGGCATCGATCCCGTGACCACCAGCGACCGCACCCGATGGGGGTACTTGGCCGCCAGATTCAGAGCGATCGTCCCGCCCCAGGAGTTGCAGATGAAGTCCGCCCGTTCGACCTGCAGCGCGCCGAGTAGGTCGCTGATCGTCCTGGCGTGGAAATCCCACATCGGTCCCGTGATCGTGCACTTCTCGGACTTGCCGTACTGCAGAAGATCCACCAGATAACAGGTGCGATGTTCAGCGAACATGGGCGCAACGGCGGCGAAGTCGGTCCAGGCCGTGCAGCCCGGTCCGCCACCGTGAAGGAAGACGAGTGGAGGTCCGGCGTCACCCATCCGCATGACGTGATAGTCCACGCCGTTGGCGTCGACGATTTCGCCGGGCGGTTCGTTGGCCAGATCTACTGTCATCAGCTCTCCACTTCGGGACGGTCGAGCGAGACCGGGGTGCCGACGTCGAACGGATTGCCCTCTTCGATCAGGCGCCGCCATTCCAACAGTGAGCTGTCGGGGCGATAGAGCCGTTCGGGCGGGGCGTCGGTCTCGGCCACCATCCAATGATCCTGACTGGAGAAGTTCCCGTGGAACAACCAGCGGATCCCGCCCAGGTACTTCGCGTAAAAGCCCGCCTTGGCGAGGCCGGTCTTGAACTGCACCATGACTCCCACGTACTTGGTTCGACCTTCTTCGATCGGGACGTAGAACTCGTAGTGGATGAACTGCGGGTAGGCGATGCGGAGCATGCCGGGCGCCGCCAGCGAGGCAAACCCGGGAAAGTCCCGGCTCACGATGTAGGGATCGTTCTTCTTCGCGCCGCCGGTGTTGCCCAGCATCTTGCCCTGTTGTTGTTTGGGCTTGATCTTCCACCACCGGTCGTTGGACCATTTCCCAAGCCCGGGAAAGTCGGCTTCCCAGTAGCGCTCGTCCTCCATCCGGTACAGCCAACGACCTTCCCGATGGATATGAATCTTGTTCCAGGTGGGCATCACCTTGAAGAGGCGCCAGTACGAGGTGCGGTGCAGATACTTGGCGTGACCCTCGTCAAAACCGTTCTCGGCATAGAGGCGCCAGTCGCCCGGCCGATCTTCGATACGGCCGCCAACCGCATAGTCGGGGGGATTCACGAGTTCTTCGGGCAGTTGCTCGGCGAGCGGATGCGGGTCTCGGTCTCCAATGAAGACCCAGACCAGCCCGGCAACCTCTGCGGTTGGATAGGTAGCGACCGCTACCTGCCCACACATTGGCGAGTCGGGACCGTCGGTGATCACCGCGACCAGTTCCCCGTCGCTGAGGCGATAGGTCCAGCCGTGGTAGGGACACGACACCGTGCCGGGAAACTCTTCGGTCCCCTGACTGAGGCGCACGCCGCGGTGGGGGCAGCGATCATGGAGGGCGAAGACCTCACCGTGTTCATCTCGCTGCAACACGATGTCCTCGGCACACACCCGCACCGACTTGGGCTTACGTTTCACTTCACTGGACCAGATCACTGGATACCAGTAGTTCCGGAGACCGGCTCCCGCGGCGTCGTAGACCGGCCAACTGGTCCAATCGACACGGCCAACGTCGGCCTTGCGGTCCGACTTGTCCGTTCGACGACCTCGGAGCTTGGCCAGGCGATCCTCGGTCACGCTCATCAGGAAGCGACTCGTGCTTCCAGATCCCGGAAGCCGGTGTTCTTGTTCAGAATGGGCGGCGTCTGCACCGACAGAAACCAGCAGCTGTTGTCGTGGGTGGTGACCGAGTGCCACTCGCCCTTGCCTATCAGCAGCCGGTCTCCGGCGCACACGTCGTGAGGTTGGTCATTTACGTAGACCGTGGCGCGCCCTCCGAGGAAGTAGAGAACCGTCTCGGCGAAGTTGTGGCGATGGGTCTTCGATGCCTGATCCGGCTCCATTGTGACGAGGTCGGCTGCGGTGTCGTCTTCGAGCCGGGTCCCACGGGTGACCTGTCGAACGTTGAACACATCGTGCAGTTCCACTTCAAGGTCTGAGTCGATTCGATCCGGCATACGTCCTCTTTTCTCAGGCGTGATTCACGGGTGTGGATGTGAGTGTCGGGCGTCACTCCACCCATATAAATTAAACTCATATGAATGGGTTGTCAAGGATTGGGGAGGGCCTCCAGTTCGTCGATCAGGCGCGTCAACTGCTCGGTCAACTGCTTGGGATCGATGCTGAGACGCTCGAGCGTTTGCGCCTCCATCGTTTCGGCCTGCTCGATCAGGCCCTCCACCAACTCCCGACCGTCATCGGTCAGGGACAACATCTTCCGACGACGGTCCCGATCGTTCTCGATCCGACTGATGAGCCCTTCATTCTCGAGCCTCCGGCAGGCGTGAGACGCTGTCGGCTGGGGCAGCAACGCAACATTGGCGACCTCCTGCACCGACGATGAGCCGTGATCGGCCAGGACGGCGAGCACCCGCCATTCCGATATCTGGACTCCCACCTTTTGCAGAGAGGCATGAAACTCGGCCGAGAAAAGGTGTTGGGCTCGATGAAGGAGGTAGGGGAGGTATTGCTTCAAGAGCCGATGGTCACTCATAGAGCGAACCGTACCGCAGCCCTACCGGCCGATTGGACTCCATGTGCTCAACGTGCCGGGGGCGGAGCCGCCACTCTCAAAAGAGAGGAGACGGCGCCGCCGCGCCGCCCCCGGATCGCTAAATGTAATTGCAGCAGACCATATGACACAAATGGACTAGGCCACTTCTTTGACCTGCCGATTCGTAGTGCCTAGGGGTGCATCGTGAAGAACGCGTCGTACAGCGCCTCCACCCCAACGGCGAACAGGGTCCACGGCTGGCCATCGTCGAGCACCAACCGTTGACGATC
>CALGOA010000038.1 GCA_937958015.1 uncultured Acidimicrobiales bacterium
GACAATCAGCCCGCCGCTCCGGGGGCACCCACGGACGATGTGATCGACAACACCGACGGGGACGAAGACGATCACGACCCCGCCGGTGTCACTGTGGCGTCGTACGACCTTGCCCTCGCGCAGGTCTACACCAGCGACACCTACCTCGATACCACCGACGGTGTCGTCGAGAACGGCGCTGATGTGACGTTCACGATCACCGTCACAAACCAGGGAACCGTCGATAGCGCCGGCTACCAGGTCACCGACTACATCCCGTCCGGGCTGGTCCTGAACGACGGTGCCTGGTTCGACAACGGTGACGGCACGGCCACCTTTACCGCGGGTCCCCTCGATGCGGGCGACAGCGTCGATATCACGATCACCTTCACGGTGGATTCCGCCCCGGCTGGTCCGATCGTCAACTGGGCCGAGATCAGCTCCGATGACGGCGACGACGTCGACAGCACTCCCAACACCATTGTTGGTGACGACAATCAGCCGACCGGTCCGGGACAGCCGACCGATGACGTGATCGACAACACCGGCGGCGACGAGGACGACCACGATCCGGCCGGTGTCACCGTTGAGATCTACGACCTGGCACTGACCAAGGTCTATACCTCGGACACGTTCGGCGACATCAGCGATGCCGTCGTGCAGCCCGGTGCCGACGTGACGTTCACGATCACCGTCACCAACCAGGGAACCGTCGATGCGGCGACCTTTGCTGTAACCGACTACCTCCCGACCGGATTCACGCTGAACGATCCTGCGTGGGGCGACAACTTCGACGGTACGGCGACCATCTCCGCTGGCCCACTCCTCGCCGGCGACAGCGTCGATATCACCATCACGTTGACAGCCGGCAGCATCACCCCTGGCAGCTACGTGAACTGGGCGGAGATCAGCGCCGATGACGGCAACGACGTCGACAGCGACGCAAACACCAACCAGGCCGACGACAACCAACCGTCGAGTCCCGGCGATCCGACCGATGACGTGATCGACAACAGCGGAGGCGACGAGGATGACCACGATCCCGCCTCTGTTGGAGTCTCCAACTACGACCTCGCCCTCTTGAAGGTCTACACCTCGGACGACTTTGGGGATACCACCGACGGGATCATCCAGGACGGCTCCAACGTGACGTTCACCATCAACGTCTCGAACCAGGGAACGATCGACGCCACCACCCTTGATGTCACCGACTACATCCCCGCCGGCTTCGTACTCAACGATCCAGCGTGGAACGACAACTTCGATGGCACGGCAACGTTTACCGCAGGTCCGCTCGACGCTGGGGACTCCGTTGCGATCCCCATCACCCTGATGGCATCCGGCGCCGCCGACGGCGAGGCCGTCAACTACGCAGAGATCAGCGCCGACGACGGGTCCGACATCGACAGCAACCCCAACACCATCGTGGGAGACGACAACCAGCCGGCCGCCCCGGGCGACCCGACCGACGACACCACCAACAACGATTCCGGCGATGAAGACGACCATGATCTAGCCGGGGTGACCGTGTCATCGCTCGACCTTGCCCTCGTCAAGGTGTACACCTCCGATACGTTCGGCGATCCCAACGACGGTGTCGTGGAGCGCAACGCCGACGCCACATTCACGATCACCGTAACGAACCAGGGAACGCTGGACGCCACCACGTTCACCGTTGTCGATTACCTGCCGGTTGGGTTCAGCCTGAACGACGGAACGTGGTCCGACAACTTTGACGGCACGGCGACCTTTACCGGTGGGCCGTTGGACGCCGGTGACAGCGTCGACATCCCGATCACCCTGACCGTCGATGCGCTGGCGGCGCCGGGCGACCTGATCAACATTGCGGAGATCAGTTCCGATGACGGCGACGATGTCGACTCGACCCCGAACTCGAATCCGGGCGACGACAATCAGCCGACCACTCCCGGCGACCCGACCGACGACACCACCGATAACTCCGACGGTGACGAGGACGATCACGACATCGCAGGTATCTCGATTCAGACATACGACCTTGCGCTCACGAAGGTGTATCTGTCCGATACCAGCGCTGACGGCAACAGCACCGACGGGGTGCTGCAGATTGGTGACGACGTGACCTTCTCGATCGAGGTCACCAATCAGGGCACCGTGGATGCCACAACGTTCGATATCACCGACTACGCACCGGCCGGTTTCACGCTGAACGACGGTGCCTGGTCCGACAACGCCGACGGCACCTTCGTCCGTACCGTCGGACCGCTTGCCGCCGGTGTGTCCGCGCAGTTCCCGATCACGTTCACGGTCACAACCTCAGGCGCAGGGGTTCTCACGAACTGGGCCGAGATCAGCGCCGACGACGGTAACGACGTCGACAGTTCGCCCAACATCGACCAGGCCGATGACAATCAGCCTGCGGCCGCCGGTGATCCGACCGACGGTGTGATCGACAACACCGATGGGGATGAGGACGATCACGATCCGGCCTCGGTGACCGTCGATGCCTACGACCTTGCGTTGGTGAAGACCTACACCAGCGACACCAGCGCCGACGGCAATGCGACCGACGGCGTCATTTCAGCCGGCGACACCGTGACGTTCACCATCGAGGTGTTCAACCAGGGCACCGCCGACGCGGCTGCGGTCGAGGTCACCGACTACATCCCGACCGGGGTCGTGCTCGCCGACCCGGCGTGGACCGACAACGCTGACGGACCCGCCACCATCGTGGTCGGCTCGGTGCTCGCCGGAGGATCCACCTCGGTCACGATCGACCTGACCGCAGCAACCGCAAACATCGGTACTGCGGTCAACGTGGCCGAGATCAGCCTCGACGACGGTACCGATGTCGACAGCTCTCCGAACGCCGTTCCGGGCGACGATGGCCCACCGGTCGACGATGTCACCGACAACACCGGCGGCGATGAGGACGATCATGACCCTGCGCCGATCGAAGTGGTCGCCGACTTCGATCTTGCCCTGATCAAGGTCGTCGACACCGCGGCGACGTCGTTGCCCGTGGTCGGAGGACAGACGGTGACATTTGCGATCACCGTGATCAACCAGGGTTCCACCCCGGCAACCGATATCTCCGTCAGCGACTACGTCGATCTGACGATGTGGAGCGGATTCGATCCCGCCGCCAACCCCGCCGGTTCTACCGCTGGCGACGTGACGCTTCCCTACAGTTGGGCCGCAGCCGGCACCGACGGGCTCGCCACGATCACCGGTCAGCTCGACGGGGGACAGAGCCTCACGCTGCCGGTGACACTCACCGTTGCGCCGGGTGCCGATCTGACCACCCTGCTCAACACCGCAGAGATCTCGACCGCAACTCCGCGAAATCCCGACGGGTCGGAGATGGTTGGCGTCACCGATGTCGACTCGACCCCCGACACCACCAACGACGACCCGGTGGTCGACGACGTCACGGACAACAGCGGCGGCGACGAGGACGATCACGACATTGCCACCGTGGAACCTCCCACCTTCAGCCTTGGAAACCAGGTGTGGCTGGACAGCAATAACGACGGTCTGATCAACGCCGGCGAAACCGGAATCTCGAGTGTGCCGGTGGAACTCTTCGCCGACGTTGACGCTGATGGTGCTCCCGATGATCGCAACGGCGACGGGGTGATCGATGCAACCGATGCGTTGTCGGTTACCGCAACCGACAGGGCCGGGCTGTACCTCTTCAATGGCCTCGCCCCCGGTGACTACGTGGTCGGTATCGGTCCCTCGAGCTGGAATGACGGTGCGGTCCTCGACGGATTGCTCTCATCGGATCCGACCGAAGCGGACCCCGATTCCGACGTCGACGGCGACGACAACGGGACACCGTGTAACTGCGCCGACGGATATGTGTTCAGCGGACCCGTGACCCTTGGCGATGGAGAGCCGGTTGGCGAAGCTCCAGACAACGATTCCACGACCGCCGATCCAAACGAGAACCTGACCGTCGACTTTGGCTTCTGGCAGCCCAACTTCGACCTGGCGCTGCGCAAGCAGCTGCAGAGTGGCGCAAACTCCGCCACTGTCGAGCGAGGGGACACCGTCACGTTCACCCTCACCGTGTTCAACCAGGGCGACATCGACGCATCGAACATCGACCTGGTGGACTATCTACCGGCCGGACTGGCGTTGGCTGACCCGGACTGGACATCGAACGGCACCACCGCAACGATCCGGGTTCCCGGAACCCTCGCAGCTGGCGCTTCGACGACGGTCGATATCACCTTCACCGTCACCACGGACCAGCAGACGACGGTGCGAAACCTCTCCGAGATCAGTGGTGCCGACGCGGTCGATACGTCCGGCGTGTTGATCGTGTTGCCCAACAACCGGCCCCTTGGCGACCGGGACTCGACCCCCGACGCATCGAATGCTGAAACCCCCGTCGACGACGAGGTCAACAACAGCAACGGTGATGAGGATGATCACGATGTGGCGATCCTCAACGTGTTGTCGACGGCACCGCCGTTGGCGCTCACCGGTGGCAATGCGTTGCTCCTTGCGTACTACGGCGTGATGATCATCGCGGCCGGAGCCGGACTGGTGTTGTTGTCACGTCGCCGGAGCGCCGAGCCCGCCGGATAACGAGCTCCAGCTCGAAGCAGTGAAGCGCTGCGCCTCGCACGTCGTGCGGGGCGCAGTTCACGTTTCATCGCCGAAGGTGGAACCATCGTAGAATGTTCCTGTGGTCGATTCGATTTCACCGGTGATCGATCTCGAGCGATATCCGATTCATGCCCTCGACACCGAGCTGGGGGAGGAGCTGATCGAGCGATGTCGGGACGAGTTGGCAACCGACGGCGTTGCGTCGCTACCGGGGTTCGTTCTGCCTGCCGCCGTGCAGCACACGGTCGAGGTTGGCAACCGGCTGGCCGACACCGCATGGCACGCCGACCAAAGCCACACCGTCTACTTCACCGAGCCCGACGAGGGCAGTGCCGCCGATCATCCCCGACGGCGATTGATCCGTTCGTCGCAGCGGGCCATCGCGTACGACCTGCTGCCGGAGGATCTTCCCATCGGTGTGCTGTACCGGTCCGAGGAGATGTTGGCGTTCGTGGAAGCGGTGATCGATTCGGGCCCCATGTTCCGCAGCGTCGACCCCCTCGATGCTCTCGAGATATCACTCTTCGGCGATGGCGACGAACTGGGCTGGCACTTCGACAACAGTGAATTCTCGGTCACCCTGATGCTGCGTCCACCCGAGGTGGGCGGCGACTTCCAGTTCCATCCGGGTATCCGTAACGACGATGACGAGTCCTATCAGGACGTGCGGACTGCGATCGAGGGGAGTGGCCCACCACCGAGGGTCTTGCCTACCGCGCCGGGCACCCTGGCGATATTCAAAGGGCGCCACGCACTACATCGCGTGACGCCCGTCGAGGGTGACATCCCACGCATGAACATGGTCCTCACCTACGGCACTGAGCCGAATATGCACCTCAGCGAGTTAACGCAGCGGCTCTTTTATGGCCGGCGGGTTCTGCCCGCCGTCTCAGCGCCCTAGGCGCAGAGGTCCACAACCTGGCAGTCGGGTGCGTTCTTCTTCACTGACGCAATGCCCTTTTCCATGGCGGCTTTGGAATTGTACATCTCGCTCTTGCCGATGACCTGGCCGTTGGTGGACTTCAGGTTGAAGTACGGCTGGTTCGACTTGGAGATCTTGCGGTCGAAGCAGTTGTCGTTGCTGCAGTTCTTCTTGACCGAGGCGATGCCGTTCTCGCACGCCTTCTTGGTCTTGTAGCTTTCGCTGGTCAGGATGACCTGACCGTTTCCTGCCTTCAAGTTGAAGCGGAACGACTTCTTCGCGCCGTCTTTGATCTCGAATTTTGCTGCCATGGTGGTCTCCAGTCCATGCGGTTGTGCCCTAAGGGTTTGAACCTAGCTCATCGGCAAGAGGGTGTCTCCGATTGAGATCAATTGTGCGCGAGGTGGTGATATCGCATCGGCGACATCACCACCTCGTACGCCGCTACGGCGTTGGCAGTGTTGGCAGCGTCCCGGAACCGAGGACGTAGGTGTTGCCTCGGGTCGTCTCCATCTGCTGGATCAAACGAAGCTGCAACAGGGCCGGGTTGTCCGCAGCCGAACGAGCGGCGTTGGCAAGGCTGCGGAGCGCGGCAGACTCGCCGCGGGCCCGCTCCAGTGCGGCCTGACCCGCTAGCCGGGCCTGCACTACTTCGGCCACCGCTCGCTTGAGTTCGCCGGGAGCGATGAGGTCTCGAACCCGGACCGACTCCACCTCGACCCCAAGCCGAGCGCCGGCCACCTCGCCGGCGTTCGACAACGAGATGTCCAGAGCGGACCGGTTGGCGAGCAACTCCTCCAACCCGAGGGTCGCAACGGTGTTTCGGAGCGCGATCTGGATTTCCAAGTAGAGCGACTCCATCCACTGACCGGCTCGGTACGCCGCCATCGGGTCGGTGACCCTCAGCACCGCGGCGACGGTAATCCGCACCGCAGCGCCGTCGGAGGTCAACATTTCCTGTCCGGGGATGATGACCGCCTGAGGACTTGCTGGAGCGGTCCAGTACTGGGCACGGAGGGGGTTGAACCGGTAGCGGCCGGGTGCGAGAACTCGCATCGCCTTGCCGTCGAGAATGAGGACGGTGTGGTTCAGTTCGGACACAGTGACGCGCCAATCGGCGGGCCGAAAGATGCTGCGGGGGCGCTGTGGACCCTGGGGGCCGTAGGTCATGGTTCGGTTGTTCATTCGATGTGTCATGGTTTTGCGATTCGGTTGACGCCGTACGTGCGGAGTGGTTTGAAAGGTCGGCACCCCAACCGGAAGCGGACCGCAGCGGGAACCCGAGGTTCACAGAGCGGCGGTTACGCGTGCGCCAACCGGCGCGCCCGGTCGAGGTGACGACGAAGGAAAGGGATTCGAACCCTGGCAGCGTGAGCTGTTCACCAGTCCCCGGTCAGATGGCGATCCGTCCCGGGAAGACCCGGGGTGGGAGGCGCTTGAGTCGGGAACCGAGAAGGTATGTCACCAGATCGGATCGGTCTACCGAGTTTCGATGTGGATCGGCCGCCGAGAATCCGTTTGATGCAGCGCATCGGCGACTGCGCGAAGATAAGAGCACCGATACCGACACGAGGGGAAGCCATGCACGTTGCTGAGATCATCGACCGCAAGGGAGATCGGGTGGTGACGGCCGCTCCGGCAGATTCGGTTCGTTCGGTCGTCGCCAAACTGGGCGAGAACGGGTTCGGTGCGTTGGTTGTCAGCGCGGACGGTTCGGGAATCGACGGCATCGTGTCCGAACGCGACGTCGTTCGACGACTCGGAAGTGATGGTCCGGGCGTGTTGGATTGGGCGGTGGCCGACATCATGACGAGCCCGGTCAAGACCTGTTCGGGCAAGGACACCGTCGAGCAGTTGATGACGAGGATGACCGAACACCGCATTCGTCATCTGCCGGTGGAAAACGATGGCGCCCTGGCGGGGATGATAAGTATCGGCGACGTCGTGAAGTGGCGGGTGACCGAACTCGAACGGGAAATGGGCCACCTGGAGAACTACATCAAACAGGGTTGGTAACGCCCTTGCCGGGGTCTCTACTTGACCCGTGAGCCCAACTGCCAGACGTGGGTGACACGGCTCGCGTCGCCCCATACGGACCGGTCATCCAACGGGTTCGTGTCGAATGCGACGACGTCGGCATCAAAGCCGGCTTTCAGCTGGCCTGATAGTGGTGCCTGGGGTCCGAGGGTGTCGGGAGCGATGGCCGTTGCCGCTTCGATCGCGTCGAGGTCGGTCATGCCGGCATTGATGAGATGCAGAATCTCTCGGCTGGCCTGCCCATACATCGCACCCGAGACGAAGATGTCGCATCCGGCGGCGATCTTGACCCCCTTGGCGATGGCAAGCTTCAGGCTCTGGGCGTGGGCGTCGGCAACCATCGTGCCCTTCTCGTAGACATACCGGGGGAGTAGGTCCATCTGGGGAAGGAGCGCCTCGACAACGAACCGGGTGGGGACGAGCATGGCGCCCTTCTCCAACATCAGATCGCAGGCTTCCTCATCGAGGAAACTGCCATGTTCAATCGTGTGGCAACCGGCCCGCAACGCCGCCATGATGCCGGCCTTGCCATGGCAGTGAGCAGCAACGATCCGTTCGGCCCGCGATGCTTCGGCCACGATGGCGCCAAGTTCTTCGTCGGAGAACTGCTGGTGCATCGGATGATCGATTTCCGACATCACTCCGCCCGAAGCACAGACCTTGATGAGTTTGGCGTTGTCCCGCAGGTTGAGCCGCACCGCCCGGGTGACCTCTGGTACGCCGTCGCAGAGAATGCTGAAACCGTGCTGGCAGGTGACATCGTGGACGAAGTCGAGAGGGAGGGCGTGAATATCACCATGGCCCCCGGTAGTCGAGAGGATTCGCCCGGCGGCATGAATATGTGGCCCTCGGATCGATCCGTCTTCGACGGCGGGCTGCATCTTGAGTCCGAGACCGCCGACGTCCCGGACGCTGGTAATGCCGGCGTCGAGCAACGCTGCTGCGTCGGGCACGGCACGAGCGGTGGACGTGATCGGGCTGGCTGTGGCGATCTTCATGAGGTCGGGATCAGTAAGCCCGGCGAAGTGAGCATGGCAGTCCCACAACCCCGGCAGAACCGTGTCCACCTCGGTGACGGTGTCCTCGGACGAACGGCCTGGGGCATCGGTAGTTCGCCCCGCGAAGACGATCTCGTCTCCGTCGAGGACCACGGTGCCATCGCTGATGGGTTCTCCCCGTCCTGGAATCAAGGTGCCGGCGATGATGTGGTGACCCATTTCAACACTCTAGGAAGCGGCGTGCTTCGCTCCCACCGTTCAGGGTTCCCTACGAGGAGCTTCTATCGAGGCCACAATGGCCGATAGGTCGCCGAGTAGAACGACGGCTTGTCAACGGTGGTCGCAGTTGCGATCACCCGATAGGAGACGGATATGGATACCCCAGGCAGCGATATCAAGGTTGGTGGAACCCGTGGGGGCTTTGGCACGTTCCTTGCCGGCGCAGCCCTCGCCGCTGTCTCGGCGTGGTTCTTCGTGGACTCGGTGCGGGTGACGAGTCGGGGCTACGGCTGGATTAGCGGCGCATTGGGTGGCAACACCGGATCTGCTGGCATCGTGTTTCTCCCGCTCTTCGTAGCGGTCGTGTGGTTGTTTGTCGATGCGAAACGCCCGTGGCCATGGGCGTTGTTCGCTATCGGCGTGGCCATCCTGGGGATCGAGATCCTCAGTCGGCTCGAGTTCTGGTTCAGCCTGAAGCTCTCGCATTTCCTGATCATGTTGTTCGGTTTCGCCGCCGGCCTCGGGATGATCATCCGATCCCTCCGGGCGATGCCGCCGGAGTTCATGAACTCCTAGCTGGTCTACAACGTTGCCAGCGACGTCGGCAGCCCAAACATGTGACGGCCGAGCGGTTCGAACGTGCGCGATGCCACCATCGCATGCTGGGTCGCCACGTGGATGTCACGGAATATCCGCTGCATCGGGCTGGACGAATAGACCGCTGCGCCGCCGGCTGCGTGATAACACCGGTCGACGGTCTCGACCGCCCGTTGGACTGCGGCGGTGGCGGCGAGACGCAGCTCTATTCGTAACTCATCGGGAAGATCCTCACCCGAAGCGGCGATGGCCCATGCCTGATCGGTCACCGAGAGCAGGTAGGTCCTGGCCTGGCGAACGCCGGCCTCGGCCATAGCCAAGTCAGCCTGGACCACGGTGCGTTCGGCCAGCGACTTGC
>CALGOA010000039.1 GCA_937958015.1 uncultured Acidimicrobiales bacterium
CCGTCCAGCTTCACCGCCATCCCTAAAGCGGCGAGCGTTTCGGAGTACTTCGTGCAGCACGTGTACCCGGCCAGCCAACGGTCCGTTCAGCTCCCCTGTGGCGCTGTCGACCTGACGCCCAACCTGACACCGGCGACCAACTGTTCGATCTCGCTGAGCGCCGACAATCGGCCCGTTCTGAGCTGGACGCCGGGCAACGACAACAACGACTACATCGTGCGACGTTCGGTCGATGACGGCCCTTCGTATTGGCGGGCCCGTGTCGACGATCCGGCGTTCACCGGCGTGCAGTTGGATACCGGGCGCAACTACACCTACGTAGTTCAGGCCCGTTCGGTGGATCGTACGGTCGCCGAGAACACCGACTGTGGTTCGGTCTCTCTGACGCTCCCCAGCCCCGATGTGGTGCAGTCGTGCTCAGCGGTTCTGCTCTCCAACAGCCAGGTGCGGATCGACTGGAACGACGGCGCAGCCACCGACCGCTTCATCTTGCGACGTTCGACCAACGGCGTCGGTAACTACTGGCGAGGTCGAGTCGATAGCCCTGGCGGCGTCTCCTCGCTGAACTTCACCGACTCTGTCGGCGAGGGCAACAGCTACGCCTACAGCGTGACCGCAATCGGGATCGACGGCAAGTCCACACCAGCCACTCCCTGTGATCCGTCGCCGGTCGTCGTCGAGGCGCCGCCCGCAGTCACCGCAGCATCGTGCGATGTCACGTTCGACGGTTCTGCCTACACGGTCAACTGGACCTATCAGGACGGAGCGGCACCGAGTGACGCCGTCCTGCAGCGCATCAAGCTCGGCGTCGGCAACTGGGCCTGGCGCACCAGGACCGCAGCCTCAACGTTCGTCGACACCGCCATCGAGCCGGGCCACACCTACGACTATCGGGTTCTCCTGATCGACGCCGACGGACGACGCAGCGAGACCACTCCCTGCGAGCTGGGCTAACCTCGGGTTATGCCACGCGCTATCTGGAGCGGAGCCATCAGCTTCGGGCTCGTATCGATCCCGGTGAAGTTGTACACGGCCAAAAGCCCGAAGTCGGTTCGATTCAACCAACTCGACGGGCGAGACAACCAACGCATCAAGCAGAAGCGGGTGAATGCCTCGACCGGTGAAGAAGTTCCCTACGACGAGATCGTCAAGGGCTACGAGATCATGAAAGACACGTACGTGATCATCACCGAGGACGAGCTCGAGTCCCTTTCGCCGAAGGCGTCTCGAGCGATCGAGATCGTCGAGTTCGTCGAAGAGGACGAGATCGATCCCGTCTTCTATCAGGCCTCGTACTACCTCGTGCCCGACGACCTTGCGAAGAAGAGTTACGCGCTGCTCACCGAGGCGATGGCCAGTGATGGCCGCGTGGCGCTGGCTCGCATCGTGATGCGGACCAAGGAGTACCTCGCCGCAATTCGACCCAGCGACGGTCGGCTGATGCTCAACACGATGATGTACAGCGACGAGGTCGTCGAACCGTCGGAAATCCCCGGACTCGAAGAACTCGACGAGATCGAGGTCAGTGACGCGGAACGGGCGATGGCTACCACCCTCATCGAATCCCTCGCAGGCGGGTTCAACCCGGACAAGTACGAGGACAGCTTCCGCAACGAAGTGCTCGAACTCATCGAACGTAAATCCAAGGGTGAGCTCACCACCGCCGTCGACTCGTCCCCCGCCACCTCCGACACCGTCGTGGATCTGATGGCGGCGCTCGAAGCCAGCGTGGCGGCCGCAAAGGAAGCGCGGGCCGGCCATCCCACGGGCGACGCATCGAAGAAGGCGGCGAAGAAGAAACCAGCCAAGAAGAAGGCGGCGGCAAAGAAGGCGGCGAAGAAACCCGCCGCCAAGTCCGCCTAATCCGAACCACTACCATCGGTTGATGGCCCCATCCACGCATGTCGCCGTTGGCGACCGCGTGCTGTCGTTGTCCAATCTCGACAAGGTTCTCTACCCCGAGACCGGCTTTACCAAGAGCGAGGTCATCGACTACTACAGCCGGATTGCGGCTGCGATGTTGCCGCATTTGCAGGGTCGCTGCATGACGTTGCGACGATGGCCCAACGGCGTCGATGAGACGTCCTTCTTCGAAAAGCGTTGCCCTTCACATCGGCCCGAGTGGGTCCCGGTATCGATCGGGCCGGGTAACGAACACGAGGGCAGTCGCAAACGGTTCGTAGGTGACGACAACCCGATCGAGTACTGCAGAATCGAGGAACCGGCGGCGCTTGTGTGGACGGCGAATCTCGCAGCGTTGGAGCTCCATGCTCCGATGGCTCGGTCGGTCGATCTCGACACACCCACGACACTCGTCTTCGATTTGGATCCCGGTGCTCCTGCCACGATCGTCGAATGCGCTCAGCGGGCCCTGGATATGAAACGCATCTTCGATGCGGTTGGATTGGTCGCCGCGGCCAAGACGAGCGGTTCGAAGGGAATGCAGGTGTACGTGCCCCTGAACACCCCGGTGACCCACCGCGAGTGCTCCGACTTCGCCCTGGGACTGGGGACGTTGCTAATGCAACAGAACCCCGAACTCGTCACCGTCACGATGGCCAAAGCACAACGACCGGGGAAGATCTTCATCGACTGGAGTCAGAACTCCAGACACAAGACCACGATCGCCCCGTACTCCCTGCGGGCCCGGCCTACTCCAACGGTCTCCACTCCAATTTCGTGGGATGAGGTCAGCGACGGCGCCGACGGCGCCAATCTTTCGTTCACCGCCCCGGATGTGATCGAGCGCGTCGGCCGTCTCGGCGATCTATTTTCGCTGGTCAACGGCACTGAACAGGAACTTCCGACGGGGTCCAACCACTGACCCTCCGGAGCTGCAAAGCTTTCCGCAGTGGACCGGATTGAGCGACACGATGTATTGAACGCGGCCATGCTGTCGATTCTGCTTTTGGGCATGACCTTCACCATGTTGTGGGGCGCTCGCGGGCTCGTTGGAAACGACGGTGACGATCCGGTAGAGGTTCTGGCCGCCGAGGCTGACGACAGCCCCGAGGGCGTGAACACCACCACCACAACCGTGCCGGTCACCACGGCACCAACCACCGCCCCCACCACGATCCCGGCCGAAACCACTACGACTGCACCCACCACCACTGCTGCGGTGGTGCACCCACCTAACGAGGTCATCACCCGGGTCGGCAACGGGGCCGAACGAGGCGGCGTAGCGGGAGCCGGCACCAACGTCCTCGTCGCGGCGGGGTATGCGACACTCAGCCCCAAGAACGCCGAGACGATCGACGTCAGCACCGTCTACTTCCTTCCCGGGTACAGCAAGGACGCAGAACTCGTCGCCCAGCTGCTCAACGTGGCACCGACCAATATCTTCCCGATGCCCGACAACCCGGGAATGCCGGTCGGAGATGCCCAGGTCATCGCTGTTCTGGGCCGCGACACCGCCTACGGCAACTGACGTCCGGCCAAAAAGAACCTTGGTCTGGAGCCGAAGCCCCAGACCAAGACTTGTATGGGCCCTTCTGCCCCAGGTCCCGCCCTACCGGTAGAGCCACAACGCTCGACCGGAGGAATCATCTGAACCTATCCGGCTTCCTCGTCGGTGTCATTTGAAACCGAGGCAATTTCTTGGTTTGCACGCTCTGAGTTCACATTGGGTCCGATCCGACGGCCCCGCGTGAGGAACGCGGTGTGCCCCACCATGCGGTGATCGGGCCGTACGGCCTGCCCCTCGATGTGCCAGGTTCGATGGAGCACTTCGGTGGTCGAAATCTCGTCGTAGGCGCCATCGGCGAGCAGATGGCGGACCTGCTGGGCCTGGGTGATGCTCGGGGTGTATGCGATAGCGATACCGCCCGGACGTAGTGCTTCGTGGGCGTGGGCCAGCACCTGCCACGGTTCGGGGAGATCAAGAACGAAACGATCGAACAGTGGAGCGTCCTCGGGCATGCCCGGTGCTCCGGGACGGATGCCAGCGTAGGCATTGGCGATATGTACGTCGTATCGATCCTGTACCGAATCGCCGAGGAATCCGAGCACGTTCTTCTGGGCCCGGGCGGCAAAATCCTCACGAACCTCGTAGCCGACAATGGTGGCTCCGGCCCGCAGGAGTGCCATCGACATCGCCCCTGAACCGATGCCGGTCTCGAAGACCCTGGCCCCGGGGTAGATGTCGGCCATCATCAGGATGGCCGCAAGATCCTTCGGATAGATCACCTGTGCGCCGCGCTTCATCTGTAGGACGTAGTCCTCCATGGAAGGTCGGAAGGCGCGAAACTTTTGCCCCTTGGTGGTAGCGACCTGGGAACCCTCGACCCGCCCGATGATGTCGGCGTGGCGAACGAACCCGGCATGGCTGTGATATTCACCCTCGGGGTCAAGGTTGATCAGGTAACGCCGGCCCTTTACATCGACGAGCAGCACGGTTTCGCCCGCTTGGAGTTCTCCAGCTTTCAACGGACTCAGTCCCGCTCGAGGCGGCTGCGCACCTTGTCGGCCCGCTTCTGCAGACGGCGAGCCCGGAACTGGTTCCAGCTGTCCCGCCGGGCCTGGGCTTTCGCCTTGCGAATCGCTTTGCGTTCGGCCCGCTCCTGAGCACGCAGAGCCTTCTCCGCCTTCTTGGCCGCTCGGGCCTCCTGGCGGGCTTCCCGCTGAACGGCTTTTTCCCGACTGGCCAGTTCCTTGGCCACTCGTTTGTCGGCTCGTAACTGTGCTCGTTCGACCTTTGCGGTTCGACGTTCTTCCCGCTTATCAGACCGGACCTGAGCCTTCGCAGCCCGGATCGCTCGGGCCTCTTCCTTGTGTTGGGTTCGTAGCGCCTTATCCGCTGCCTTCTGTTCGCGGTTCAGCTGCGCCTGGCGACGTTTCAGCTGCCGACGGGTGGCCCGACTTGGCGCCGCAGCCTTCTCCGCCTGCCGGTCTCTGGTCTTGGAGAGTTTCGCCTCGCGTTTGTCGGCCTTGGCTTGTTTCTTCATTTGTTTAATCTGCTGTTTGTGGGTGATCGGAAGATGTTCGATGACGAACTTGTCGCCAACGCCGGCGCCGCTGAGATCGATGATCTCGGTACGACCACCCTTACGACGGAGCCAGTTGAACGTGGCCACTGCGAACGAGCTGAAGATCCACGACGTAGCCGGACCCTTGATGATCGAGTTGACGCCTGCGACGATCAGCCGATTGCGTACTCCCAGAGCCATCAGAGGCGGCGGATCTCGAGGACCGTGCTGTTGCGTTTCCCGGACCGGCGGCCCAGGAAGTAGATGATGGCCACGGTCAGAACCGCACCAACACCGGCCGCTATCTGGATGATCTTCTTGGAATCGGTGGACACCGTCTCGATCTCGCCCTGGATGGAGCGGAACTTCTGCTCGATGTCTTGAGGATTGATTGCACGTTCGGTCATCGGACAGCCCTTGTTGCTCGGCTCATTGCTCGGAAGATAAAGAAGATCAGAACACCCATGGTGAGAATCGAACCCAGATACGGCACCAGGCTGAGGAATCCGACCCCGTCCAACGCAGTACCGGTTTCGGACTGCAACAGCCGCAGGACACCGAGTCCAAGGAACATCACGCCGAGGAACGTGAGAACCGCTCCGGCGATGCCGAAGGCCAGGTACTTGGCCAGCGTCAGAAGCGGCTCGACCGTTTCCTGCTTGGCGTAACCCACCAGCAGCTTCTGCAGTTCCTTCGCCTCATCTATGGGATTCTGTTTCGCCACGTCGAGCAGTGTAGGCCCTGCTATCGATCCTCGTCGGATGGATCGGAGGGATCGTTGATGGCCTGCTCCATCTCCATCTGGGCCAGCGCGAGCGCCGACTCGAGGTGCTCGGCCAGCATGGGGAGCCGTTCGGCGAGTGTTGGTGCGGCGAGCAGCTGATACCGGTCGTACACCGAGATCGGCGCCGTCGCGGCGATCTGGAAGGATCCCAGGACCGGATCCTCGCTCAACTCCTGGATGGGCCCAACGTCGTAGCCGAGTTCGGAACTCAACCCGAGCAGGCGCCGATGTTGCTTGAGCAGCTCCCGATGGGCCGATACCTCGTCGGGACCCACATCGGAGGAATCGGGGAAGTCGCTCACCATCGCCCGTGGATACGGGTCATCGGTGAGCCAGTCATCGACTCTTATGCGCTCCACCCCTACCGAAATCAGTCCCCAGCGTCCGTCGTCGGCCCGTTCGGTCTCGAGCACCCGGGCCAGCGTTCCGACGTTGACGCGTTGATCGTCGCCACCAACCTCGTGGCCGCGTTCGATCAGTACCACACCAAACGAACGGTCCTCGCTGGCCATGACCACCTCTATCATCGCCTGATAACGGGGTTCAAAGATGTGGAGCGGCAGGACCATGGACGGCAGGAGCACCGATCCGAGTGGGAACATCGGGATCTCTCGACTGGTCACGCCACCATCGTGGCAGACCGATGCTCCGGGGCTCCTACCGTGGGCTGAGTTCGGAGATCAGCGGTGCGTTGGGATAGGCGGCCAGCGCCTCCACGAACGGAATCTGGAGCGCCTTGAGTTCTTCGTTGAGACCGACCGACTCGCCGTTCACGATGTAGGTGAAGATCAGGTCGACGTCGGACTCCCTGGCGCTCTCCACCACTCCGGAAAGGGCGGTGACACCGTTCAACGTTCCGGTCTTGGCGTACACCAGGCCGTCGGCGGGGGTTCCCTCGTGGCGATCCACGAGACTCCCCCGTTCGCCACCGATCGACAGACTCTCGACCAGCACGCTGTCGGGCCCGCTCCGTTCCAGGACATCGGAGACCAGCCCGCAGGTGAGTCGGTTCGACTCGGCCAGCCCGGAACCGTCATCGATCCGGACACTGCTGAGATCGAGCCGTTGGATCTCGAGAATCGAGACGACCTCGGCGACCCCCGCCGCGGTGGAACCGATGCCTCGTTCCTGCCGTCCGAGGAATTTCACGAGGATCTCGGCGCCGTAGTTGTTCGAGTAGGAATTGACGTGGGTGACGATTTCCGACAGCGGCGGAGAATCGATCGTTGCGATTACCTGAGACTGGGTGGGAGCCGGCGAGGCACCAACCGTGCCCTCCACTACAACCCCTCGCTGGCCCAGCAGCGCCTGGAAGACCGAAGCGGCGTTCTCGGCGGGGTTGGTGGCAGGAGTCCGGCCGCGGAACGATCCGTTGAATTCGCCCGGCCAGGCGGCGAATCCCTCGTTCACTGATAGCGCCGACAACGGTCCCGACTGATTCGATACCACGAGCCGCTCGGCCCAGGGTCCGTACCGTTCGGCGTCGAAGAACGACTCGTCACCGATCAAGTTTCCGGTGATCCGCACCGCCCCGCTGGCGGCGACCGCGTCGGCGAGTTCCTCCAGCGAGGTGAATGTTCGACCGTCCTGAACGTCGCCATACTGGGCTCGCCAGTCGGCGGTGGAGAGGAAGGGATCGCCGCCACCGATGAGGAAGAGATCGCCGTCGATCACGCCGTTCTGCACGGGTACACCGGCCGCCACTCGAGTCTGGAATCGGTAATCGGGGCCGTATTGGCTGAGCGCCGCGTAGGTGGTGAGCAGTTTCTGGTTGCTGGCCGGCACCAACGAAACCCTGGCGTTGGTCGAATTGAGCGTGCGGTCTCCCTCGATCACGATCAAACACGAGGCGCCCGGTGAACCGGCGAGGAGGGCCGCGACCTCAGGGGCGAGCGCCGCATCGGCGAGCGGCTGCTGCAGTGTCTCGGGCACCCGTCGGGCCGAGAGGATCGGTGTGGAGAGTGAAGCGTCGTAGGAAATTGCCGGCAGCGCCTCATCCTCGATCGACACGTTCTGGCTGTAGCGCCACGAGGCTGCCGACAACAATGCCAACACGACCATTGGAACGAGCGCCCGCCACGGCACCTCGTCAAGGATCGAAGGGGGCGGTGCTGCGGGCTTGCGGTCGCCGGAGCGGCGCCCCGTCGGGCGTGGGTTCTCTCTGCGCTCTGGTCCGCTCCTGCGCTCCTCCATCGTGCGAGACAATAGTTCGCCCGGCGGCCCGTCATGCGTCTCCTGCCGTGGTTGTTGATCGCACCCCACGGCGTGGCAGATTGTTATCCATGTTGAACACCGATGTCGTAGATGAGCTTGTCGAATCGACCTGGCAGGACGAGTTGATCAGGGAGCTGTCCGACTACATCGAGATCCCTGCCCTTTCGCCCAACTTCGATCCCGACTGGGCCGATCACGGTCACCTCGCTGCGGCGATCGATCACGTCTTTGCGTGGGTCTCGAAACAACCGATCGTCGGCATGACCGCTCGGATCGCACATCTGCCCGAACGTACACCGGTGATAGTGGCGGAGATTCCGGCCTTTGGCGAGTCTGCGAGCACCGGTGACGGCACCGTCCTCCTCTACGGCCACTGCGACAAACAACCCGAAATGGTGGGCTGGGATGCTGATCTGGGTCCGTGGAAGCCGGTGCTCAGAGACGGTCGCCTGTACGGCCGGGGCGGCGCCGATGACGGATACGCGGCCTACGCCAGCCTGACCGCGATTCGGGCGGTCCAGGAAGCTGGAGGTTCCCACCCTCGCTGTGTTCTGCTGATCGAGGCATCCGAGGAGTCGGGCAGCCCGGATCTACCCGCCCATGTGGACGCGCTGGCTGAATCGATGGGCGATGTTCGACTGGTGGTCTGTCTGGACAGCGGGTGCGCCGACTACGAAACGTTGTGGCTGACGTCGTCGTTGCGGGGAATGGTCGGCACCACCGTGACCGCAGAGGTCCTGACCGAGGGTGTTCACTCCGGAGGCGCCAGCGGGATCGTTCCCAGCAGCTTTCGGGTGATGCGCCAACTGCTCGACCGCATCGAGGACGCTGGGACCGGGGCGGTGCTGCTCGATTCTGCAAACCAGGAGATACCGGCGTACCGGGTTGCGGAGGCGGTTGCGATGGCCGAGTACCTGGGCGCCGACGGCGAGCCCTTTCCGTTTGCGGCAGGGGTTGCTCCGATGGCGACCGGCCCCGAGGCTCTGTTGAACAAGACGTGGCGTCCGACGGTTTCCTACGTCGGTGCTGCCGGCATGCCCGAACCGGGTCAGGCCGGCAACGTCCTGCGGCCCTCGACCAGCCTGAAACTCTCGCTTCGCCTTCCACCCGAAGCCGACGCCGACTCGGTCGTTCGCGAACTCACCGACGTCCTCACCACCGACCCGCCTTACAACGCTCGGGTGTCGGTGGGAGCGTTCGAGTCCGCGAACGGATGGAACGCCCCTGACCTGTCGCCGTGGCTCGGGACGGCTCTGCAGAGCGCGTCGCAGCGTTCCTATGGCGCTCCCCTTCAGTTGATGGGCGAGGGCGGGAGCATTCCGTTCATGGGAATGCTCGGCGAGAAGTTCCCGACCGCCCAATTCGCGGTGATGGGCGTTCTCGGACCGGAATCGAATGCGCACGGACCGAACGAATTCCTTCACCTCGACTACGCGGAGAAGCTCACCCAGGTCCTGGCATCGCTGCTGAACGACGCCGCCGTCGGCATCGCCGCCTAGGGGTCTAGAGCGAGCGGGCGTACCGCCACATCGCGTCGAGCGAGGCGATCGCCCGGCCGGCCGAGGCGTAACACAACCGACCCGACGCCCGCACTGCGGCCGGCCCAGGGTTTTCGGGGTTGGATAGACCCAGTTCCGTGGCCACCAGAATCGGCTTGCCGGTGCGATCCGACGCCTCACCGGCGGCGGTGGCAAAACGGGCGTCCTGGCGTTCGTGGTATTCCACGATTCGACCGATCCCATGATCGGGGTAGAAACCGCCAGTGCGGAACATGGCGGCCTGGTTGGCCTGGATTCCCATGCCCAGGTAGAGCACCGCATCGATCGACTCGTGGCCCGCAACGATGTCGAGAAGTACCGGAATCGTATCCCGCGTCTCTCCGCCGGCCAGATCGATCGGGTTCGACTTGCTCCATCGGGGCGGAAGGTGCTGGTCGATCTCGGCCTCGAGATCCGGCGCCAGGGCGACCATCTCCAGCGAGCTGCTAGCGACCGCATCGGCAGCCACCACGCCCCAACCGCCCGCAGCGGTCAGCACGGCAACGCGGTTGCCCTTCGGAAGCGGCTGAGTTGCGAAGGACGCAGCGAAGTCGAAGGCCTGTTCGGGGTCGGCGGCCCGGATCGCCCCCGCCGAGCGAAGGGCTCCGTCAAAGACGCGATCGTTGCTGGCGAGCGAACCGGTGTGGGACGCCGCTGCGGCCGCACCACCCTCGGTGGCCCCGCCCTTGACGACCACTACCGGCATCTCGCGGGTGATCGAGCGCAGTCGGTCTGCGAACGAACGACCGTCGGCTAACCCCTCGACGTAGGCCAACCCGACCGAGGTTTTGGGGTCGCGGGCGTAGAAGTCGAGATAGTCGATGACACCAAGCATTGCGGCGTTTCCGGCGCTCACCGCTCGGGAGATTCCGACGCCGCTGGCGTTTGACAGGTTCATGAATGACGAGACCAGGTTGCCGCTCTGGCTGGCGACACCGATCGAACCCTCGGCCGGGTAGGGCGCCACGATCTGGGCGCACAGGCTGGCGGGGGTGCTCACGACACCCTGTCCATTTGGACCGGCGACGACGATGCCGAGCTGACGGGCTAGAGCGACCAGTTCGTCCTGCATTGTGGCCCCGCTCTCGTCGGCTTCGGCGTAACCGGCCGACGTGACGAATGCGGCTTTCACACCACGATCAGCGCAGGCCCGAAGGATGTCAGGGTTGGCGGCTGCGGGGGTGCACAACACCACCATGTCGTAGGTCTCGCCGGTCGGAAGGTCGGCGACACCAGCGACGGTCTGGATCCCCAGCACCTCTGCCTCATCGCGATTGGTGGCAGCCAACCGGCCGCTATACCCATTGGCGAGCACGTTGTGGAGGGTGACGAATCCGAACTTGCCGGGATGGGTCGAGGCTCCTGCAACGATGACGCCATCGGGGTCGAAGAGTGCCGACAGGTCGGGCCGATCCGAGACGGCGCCGGATCCGTCGGCCGGTTCGGGGTTCCGAACCTCGATGAGCGCATCGACCGCTACGGGCCGGCCACGGTCGATCAGGACCGGGTTGAGGTCGATCGATGCCACGTCGGGTTCCATCGCCGCCTGACCCAACGCCATCAACATCTGAACCAGGGCGTCACGATCGACCGCCGGTTCACCACGAAACTCGTCCAGAAGGGCCGGCAACCCGAAGGACTCGATCATTTCAATTGCGCCAGCCTCACTGAGTGGCGCCAGCCGCAACTGAACCTCACCGATCGCCTCGGCCAGCACTCCGCCGACACCGAACAGCACACACGGGCCGAACTGCTCATCGACGGTCACGCCGGCGATGAATTCACGAACCGAACTGAGCATCGGTGCCACCAGGACGGTCACCTCGCCATCATCGGGGGTCGCCGCGGCGAACAGTTCCGTTGCTGCGGCCCGCACGTCGTCGGCGCTGCGCAACCCCAACCGCACCAGACCCCGTTCGGTCTTATGGGCGATGGCATCACCGTTCAGCTTGGCGACGACGGGAAACCCGATCGCCGTTGCGGCCTCGGCGGCCGCTTCGGCACTCGACACGCTGTGCTCGGCAGGGAACGGAACGCCGTGGGCGGCGAGTCGCTTCTTGGATTCAAGTTCCGACAGTGTGGCCATGGCCTAACTGTCTAGCCTGAGACCGTGGCTGAGCCCTCAACACGAAACCAGATCCTTATCGAAGCCCGGCACTGCTTCGCCGCCCAGGGGTTCGAAGGCACCTCGCTCAACGACATCGCCGCTGGAGTGGGAATCCGCCGGCCCAGCCTGCTGCACCACTTCGACTCGAAGGAGTCGATCTATCGCCAGATTCTCAGCGATGCGTTGGCCGACTGGGGCGACCAGATCGAAGCATCCCGTGAAGCCGAGGCCGACGGTTGGGAACTCGTCGATGCGATCGTCGAGACCAGCTTCCGTTTCTTCGTGTCGAATCCCGAGATCATCGTGATGGTCCGACGCGAGGCGATGACCGACCAGAGCCCGTTGGGGTTCAATCTCGGCGTCGCCCTGCGGCCCTACTTTCGGCGGGCGGTGGCCTTCTTCGAGCGACAGATGGACGCCGGCGTGTTTCGCCGCCACGACGCCGAGAATCTGGTGCTCACCGGCTACGGGGCACTCCTCACCTATTTCTCCGACCATGCGATGTTGAAGGGTCTGGTCACCGAGGACCCCTTCAGCACCGAATCCCTCGACAAACGGTTCGACCACATGACCACGTTCATTCGGGCGGCCCTGGAGCCGGTGGACTGACATGCGCTCCTACGCCGCGGCCCACTCTGAACACCCCGTCACGGTTGAGGCGGCGGGTGAGGTACTGGGCGACCTCAGCGAACGGATGGGCGGCGACTCCGACCTGGCGATCGTCTTCGCCTCCGGTGGCCATGTCGCCGGGTTGAACGACGTCGCTTCCGGCCTCACCGAACTCTTCGGTGTGAACACCGTGCTGGGCCTCAGCGTGAGCGGAGTGGTGAGTGGCGGCCGGGAGGTCGAGACCGGTGACGGTTTGAGTGTCTGGATCGGCGATACCGGCCCGGTCCGACCCCTTCGCCTCGAAGCCATCGATTCCGGCCGAACGATTCTGGGTCTGCCCAGCGACATCGCCGAGGAATCGATCGTGTTGTTGCTCGTCGACCCCTTCTCATTTCCGGTCGACTCGCTCATCGATGCGCTGGCCGAGGCACACCCCACGGTTCGTGTGGTGGGTGGTCTCGCTTCGGCGGGAAGAAGCCCCGGCGAAAACACGCTCGTTCTCGACGCCGCTAGCTACGACGGCGGAGCGATCGGCGTCATCCTTCCGCCCGGTGTCGCGACGCCGGTCGTCAGCCAGGGATGTCGGCCGATCGGACAACCGTGGGTGATCACCGACGGGTCCGGACAGATGATCAGGCAGCTCGGCGGTGAGCCCGCCATGGATCGACTCCAAGCCATGATCGACGCACTATCCGACGAGGACCGGGTACTAGCCGCCCGCGGTCTTCACATCGGGATAGTTGCAAACGAACAGAGCGAGAAGTTCGATCGAGGAGACTTCCTGATCCGCTCGTTGATGGGGGTCGACCGTTCCTCGGGAGCTCTCGCCGTCGGCGATGCCATCGAGGTAGGCCAGGTGGTCCAACTCCACGTTCGGGATGCCGCCTCCGCATCGGAGGATCTGTGGGATCAACTGACCAGGGCCGAGATCACCCCGCAGGGTTCGTTGGTCTTCACCTGTACCGGGCGAGGCACCCACATGTTCGCCGAACCCCACCACGACGCAGCCACGATCACCGAGGTTTTCTCCGAGATCGCGAACGCCGGCATGTTCTGCGCCGGCGAGATCGGCCCGGTCGGCCCCCGAAACGCCGTCCACGGCTTCACCGCCACGATGCTGCTCTTCTAACCCACCCCTCTTTTTCCAACCCACCAACCCCCGTTCTGCTTGATTCTTGACTGGTTTGGTAGGGTTTCTAAATGGCCGTGCCTCAGATCTCTCTTGAAGAAGCGTGGGACGAGCTGTCCTCCAACCCCGATGCGGTACTGATCGACGTCCGGACCGTCGCCGAATGGTCATTCGTCGGCGTTCCCGATCTGTCTTCGATCGGCAAACAGGTCCGGACCGTCGAGTGGACACAGTTCCCAACGGGCGAAGGCAACGAACGGTTCATGGAAGAGGCCACCAGGGATCTGACCCCTGAACAACCCCTCCTTCTTCTGTGTCGATCCGGCGCCCGATCGAATGCTGCCGCGCAAGCACTGTCTGCCGCTGGCTTTAGCGCCACGAACATCAGCGCCGGATTCGAAGGCGATCTCGACCAGGAGGGCCATCGCCACGGAGGTTGGAAAGATGAATTGCCCTGGATCCAGTCATGACCGAATGGGCTGAAGCCACTTCCCTCGTTCGAGGCGGACTCAGCCGTTCACCATTCGACGAAACGTCCGAAGCGCTCTACCTCACCTCGGGGTACGTGTACGCCTCAGCCGAGGAGGCCGAAGCGGCGTTCAAAGGTGACCAGGACCGGTACATCTACAGCCGGTATGGCAACCCGACGGTGTCGATGTTCGAGGAACGGCTCCGACTGCTCGAGGGCGCAGAGGCGTGCATGGCCACGGCCAGCGGCATGGCGGCGGTGTATGCGTCGCTCGCCTCGCTGGTGAGCGCCGGTGACCGCGTGGTGGCATCTCGGGCGCTGTTCGGATCCTGTCATGTGATCCTCACCGAGATCCTGCCCAGGATGGGAGTCGAGACAGAGCTGGTGGACGGCGTTTCGCTCGCCGCATGGGAACGTGCTCTCGACCGGCCCACCAGAGCAATCTTTCTGGAGTCGCCGTCCAATCCTGGTTTGGAAATCATCGATCTACAGGCGGTCAGCGATCTTGCCCACACCGCTGGGGCAACGGTCATCGTCGACAACATCTTCGCCAGTCCGGTCCTGCAGAAGCCGCTCGAATTCGGGGCCGACGTGGTCGTGTACTCCGCCACCAAACACATTGACGGCCAGGGCCGCACGTTGGGCGGTGCGGTACTCGGAACCACCGAGTACGTGACGAACACCCTCAAACCCTTCCTGCGTCATACCGGTCCCAGCCTGAGCCCGTTCAACGCCTGGGTCCTGGTGAAGGGCCTGGAGACCCTGTCCCTGCGGGTCAATGCCATGTGCGCCACCACCGCACAGTTGGCCGAGTCGCTCACGGATCATCCCAAACTTGCATCGGTTCGTTATCCGGGCCACGCATCCCACCCCCAATTCGACCTAGCCAAACGTCAAATGAAACGGGGTGGCACGATCCTGACCCTCACCGTGAAAGGCGACGGCGAGACCGCCAAGAACAACGCGTTCAAGGTCATGAACGGCCTGAACCTGTGTGACATCTCGAACAACGTTGGCGACTCGAAGTCGCTGGTCACCCACCCATCCACCACAACCCATCGCCGGATCGACCCCGCCGCCCGGGCCGCGGTTGGCATCACCGATGGCATGATCCGCCTCTCGGTCGGTTTGGAAGATGTGGACGATCTTGCCGCTGACATCGAAGAGGCGCTCAGCCAGCTCTCGTGATCTGGCTGCCTAGGCTCCAGCCATGGAAATCATCGCCGCGGTGTTTGCCGACGACATCCAACTCAAGCCCGTGCCGGGTCCCGCGACCCAGATCGACCTGACGGGTATTCAGTTCTCGGCGCCTGCGCCCGGCCCGGTCCCGGTCACGGTTGGCCCTCACTTGATGGTGCTGGTGTGGTGCCCGCCCGACCACAACGGCTTTGGCGCCCTCGAGGTGCTGTTCATGCGCGACGGTGAAGAGGAACCGGTCGCTCGCAACGCGCAGCCACTTCAGATCGAACCGGGCAAGTTCAACTACCGACTGGTACGGGCCGAGATCGCCTTCACCGAGTACGGCACGATCGTGGCCGAATGCCGGATCGACGGCGGCCCGGTGTCCCGGGTCCCCTACACGTTGCTCCCGCCCGTGCAGTAAACGGCTGGATAGTCTTGCGTGGTGAGCGCAACCGAGATCGAAAAGCTGGGCATCAACGTCATCCGTGGGATCTCCATGGACGGACCGGCGGCGGCCAACTCTGGCCATCAGGGCACGGCGATGGCGTTAGCGCCGCTGGCCCACGTCCTGTGGACCCGCGTCATGAACTACGACCCAGCGCGGCCAACGTGGCCTGACCGGGACCGGTTCGTGTTGTCGAATGGACACACGTCGATCCTCCAGTACGCAATGCTGCACCTCACCGGCTATGACCTCAGTCTGGACGATCTGAAGCAGTTCCGTCAGTGGGACTCCAAG
>CALGOA010000040.1 GCA_937958015.1 uncultured Acidimicrobiales bacterium
CGTCCCGAACCAGGTCGACCTCCATGAGACCCTCGCTGGCAACGCCGAGCAGGGCAACGAGATCGGGGTCAGGTCCGTTCTGCTCCCACCGTTCGAGCACGCTGCCCGCATCGATCCCTCCTGTGATCGACGGCAGCAGAACCTGGGCTGGTAGTTCCGCTGCGGCCTGAGTGGCGTCGGGATCGGAGTGTCGCGCCAAGGACCGGGCGACGGTCGCAGCGTCCAGTTGGCCGAGAGCTATCGGAGTCAGGTCGGAGCGGTGCGCTCCGGAGGACATATCAGCCAGGGACAGAAGTCCTTCGGAGTCGACGCTGACGATCCAGCGACAACTCGCTGGCAGTTGGTCCTCGTGGTCAGCGAGCACAATTCCGCGGATCCCCGATGGTTCTGAAAGCGCACGGCGCAGGGGAGATCCGGGTTGTTGAAGTTGCTCGACGCCGTCGACGACGAGCACTGTGAAAGGTAGAGCGTCGTCGGACTGACTGGAACGACCGGTCTGGGCCGTCGGCCGATACGCCTTCGCGACCAGAGAATGGATTGCGGCGTCATCGGTGGCGATCCGGGGTGGCGCCCCTACGTGGGGTAGCCACTTCAACCAGTCCCAATCCGCCATCGCATCGGGGTTCGGTGATCGTGGAATCAACCCGAGTGCGGCATCACCCGGTCCGGACAGCACGACCAGCTGGGCAACCAGCGAGCGGGCGATGCCCAGAACCAGCCGGCGATCCCCCACGATGCCGACCGAACCATGCGACAGGTCGATCGTCGCTGGCACCGAGTCGAGGTGACCGATCGAGGCGACCACGTCGGTCAGCACTGCGGGGACCTTGGGTTCAAAACGCCATGGACGGCTTCCGCTACCGACCGAGACAACCCCAAAGTCCGGGTGGGCCGGGCGCCGCTCCCACAATTTCGGGTCATGGCGGACCGCCCGTTCGAGGAGCTCGGGCAGAGAAGGTTGGGAAACGAGTGCGTGCCGCCGGTCGGCCTCACGTGAGGTCAGAACCTGATCGCGGGTTGCGTTCCGGGCCAGTCGCATCGATTCGTCGTAGTCACGTTGCTGCCTAGCGGTCCGGCCCCGAACGTCGTACCAGCGAGCCAACATTGCGATAGGACTCAGGCCGGCGAAGACGAGGAAACGGGGACCCAGAACCATGGCCATGATCACTGCGGCGGGCAGGGGTGCCAGCAGGGCGATCCAACTCAGAGGGGTCGGTTCGGCCGGCGCTTTCGGGAGCGGCGGCACGACGAAGTCGGCCTCGGGAGGTACCGCTGCGGCTCGGGGCACGCGGTGGATGGGGCCCGATGGATGATGGGGGCGTACGCCCTCTGCCGGTGGACCGATCCCATACTGCGCGGTCCCGATACTGATCACGCTGTCGGCGGAGATCGCGGTTCGATGCGGGTGCTGAAGAAGTTGTCCATCCACCACCGTCAGGAGGCCGCCCGGGTCGATCGTGACTCCGTCAGGATCGACGTGGGCCGTTCTCCCATCGCTGGACGACGCCCGATGGATTCCGTCGGTCTGGATTCGGTAGGAACCAGCCGGAAGGTCGTAGGTACGACCGGCGGTGGGACCGGCGATCTGGCTGAATCGCACGACCGGTGCGGGCTGGTCGTCGGATCGGTTCCGGTCGGCGGGATTCGAAATGACCGAACCGTTGGCGATCGGCGTTTCCGAGAGTGTGCTCGAGCCCGGGTACGAACGACCATCGATGCAAAGCGGTCCCGGCGGAAAGCCCACCAGCTCCGCCACGGCAGCAATCGTCATCAACGCCGGGTCACACGACAGGGTGATGTCGCTCGTTGGGAAGTTCCCAGTGTCGGAACACGCGACGGCGATATGCAAGAACTCTGTCATGGCACCTCTCGAAGGTACCGCCGACCCCGTAATCCATCTGAGTCCGCAGGCTTACCTGCTTGATAGAAGGACTTACCCAAGGACGGGTACTCTCGATGCTGTGCACGATGAGCGGATCGCCCGAGCGGAATCGCTCGCCGGGCTCAACCGGCACGAGGATGTGCTGCAGGTGCTGGCCGATCCGGGCCTGAACTCGAATCCCGCCGCCGCTCAACTGCGCGTCTTCGCGCTCTTGAATCTGGATCGGGCCCCCGAGGCTCACAACGAGGCAACCCGACTCGTTGGGTTGGATCCCGACTCCCCGCTCTCGTTTTTGGCCCGTTCGTACAGCTGGGAATCCCTGGAACGGCCGTGGGACGCTCTCAAAGATGCTCGCGAAGCCGCACGGCTCGCCCCGTATTCGCCGGTCGTCCGATCCCGCCTGGCTACCTGCCTGGCCAGATCGGGTCAGCTGGACGAGGCGCATGAAGAGGTCGGTTGGGTATTGGCCCAGGAACCTGACGAGCCGGATCACTGGGTGCTCCTGGGTCGGGTCTATTACCACCTCAATCGTTTCGACGAGGCCGAGGGCGCCCTGTTGGAGGCTCTCCGACTGGATCCCGAGAGTTCCGAGGCCCGCGTAATGCTGGCCGGTGTTCAGGCCGAGAGCGGCGGGCGCAAACCCGAAAGCATCGAGAACCTGATCGAGGTGCTCAAGGACAATCCGACGTTGTCACCGGTTCGCCAGATGCTGCTCGAGATCGCCTTTCCCCGGCAGCTGCCAAAGGAACTGGTCATCATCCTCTTCGGTCTGGTGGTGATGCTGGGTTCGGTGGTTGCGCTGGTGCCGATCGCCATCAGCTACGGCTTTCTGGTCGCCTACCGCTATCGCCGACTCAGCCCTGAACTGCAAACCCTGGTGTTGTCCGACCCCGATATGCGGAAACGAATTCGTATCGCCGTGGCCGTGTGGGCGGTAGGCACCGGCGCTGCGATCGCCGGCGGCCTCTATCTTCTCCTGCGTTAACGGGGTTTTGACGAGAGATACGCCGCAAGTTCGTCGTACTGGCCATCGGCGTTGGCGAACGTGACATAGTTCTTCGCCGTGTCCATCCACGGTCCAACCGATGGCCGCACCGACTTTGCCGCCTTCAGCAGAAGCTTCTGGGAGACGGGTTCCACCTGCCCGGTCTTCATCGCCTTCTGCATAGCGACCTCTACCGCAGTCTCACAGACCAGCCGAAGATCAGCTCCACTGAAACCCGCGGTCTTGGATGCGACCTGAGCCAGATCGAGCGACTCGGCGGGCCGGTCCCGCAGGTGATACTCGAGGATCGACTCCCGAGCCGCGGGATCGGGCGGGAGAACCGCCACCGCCCGATCGAAACGTCCGGGGCGACGAAGGGCGGGGTCGACATCCCACGGCGCATTGGTGGCCCCGACGAAGTACACGCCGTCGTTTCGGTCCGTGACACCGTCCATCTCCGAGAGCAACTGCGCCACGACGTTGCGCATCCCGGAAGAATTGTGGGAGCTCCGCTTCTGGCCGATCGCATCAACCTCGTCGAAGAACAGAACGGTGGGAGCCTTCTCCCGGGCCCGTTCGAACAGTTGGTGCAGCTGCTTCTCGCTGTTGCCGATCCACATGTCGAGCACGTCGTGAAGTCCCAGGCTCATGAAATTTGCTTCGAGTTCGCCGGCGATCGCTCGAGCGAGGAACGTTTTGCCACAGCCGGGAGGACCATAGAGCAGCAGGCCGCCGCTGGCCGTCAGCCCGTAGGCAGCCTGAAGCTCCGGATTGCGAATCGGTGCGAAGAAACTTCGTTCGAGCTGGGTTTTCACGCTGATCATTCCGCCGACGTCGTTCAGCCGAATCCGATTCTTGCGATCGTCCCGAATGGTGTCCATCAGGAACTCATCAAACTCGTCGAATTCGTCGTAGGTCGAACCATCGAGGGACCCCTCGGACGGGACCGGCGTGGGAGCCTCCCCGCTGCTGGGGTCGACCGGCGGTGGCGGCGTGACTGCGGGCGGCCGCTCCGACACCGGGGGGATCTGCGTTGAGTCGTTGGTATCTGAGGGGCTCAGGGCGATCACCAGAGCCTGCCAACCGGCCGTTCGGGGGTCGCCGATCACTTCCCCGGCCGCGGCGGCGATCGTGAGGGCTTCGAGGTTGGCCGGTTCGGCGGCGAGAACGATGGCGGCCTCTGCGACGCCCTCCTCGTGCCGGCCCCGGGAGATCAGCTCCGATGCGAGGTGTAGCCGCAACGACACGGCATCCGAACCCGTCTGATCGGGCAGCGCCTCGAGGGCGGTTCGAAGGGCGGCGATCACCGGATCGGTCATAGGTCCAGTGTCGGCATATTGGGAGCCCGGCACAACATCGGGTCAGCGCCCCAGTGCGGCCCGGGCCGCTGCGACTATCTGATCCTCGTCCACGAGAACGAGGTTTGCCGCCGCGCCGAGCGGGATAAACGAGTCGAGACCAGCGATCCGGTCGATCGGTCCTTCGAACCCGGCGTCGACCAACTCGGTCACGATGCCCTCTCCTACGCCGCCGGTCCTGCGGGTCTCGTCAACCACGAGCACGCAACCACTGGCCCGGGCGTGGGTCAACATCTGCTCGATCGGAAGGGGGGCGAGCCATCGTAGGTCGAGAATCCGGACATCGATCCCGTCGGTCCGGCGCAGCTGCCGTGCCGCCCGGTGGGACAACCAGAGCCCGTTTCCCCAGGTCAGGATGGTGAGACCGGTCCCATCGCCGTGAACACGACCGCCCAACGCCCCGTCGGTATCTGCGTCGAACGGGGCGAGCCAGCCGTCGTCACCCTCCTCGTGCAGGTGGGTGGTGTGGTACAGCGCAATCGGTTCCAAATAGATGCAAACCGCGCCACTTTCAGCGGCGTGGTCGACGCAGGCGTGGAGCATCGGGGCCGCATCGGAGGGATGGGAGGGAGATGCGATCACAAGCCCGGGGATGTCTCGCAATACCGCGACCGAATTGTCGTTGTGGAAGTGACCGCCGAAACCCTTCTGGTAGGCGTAGGAAGCAACCCTGACCACCATCGGGTTGAGGTACTGGCCGTTGGAGAAGAAGGAGAGGGTGGCCGCTTCACCCCGCAGTTGATCTTCTGCGTTGTGCAGGTAGGCGAGGTACTGCACCTCGGGCAGGGGTAGGAAGCCGTTCACCGATGCACCGAGCGCCAATCCGAGAACGGACTGTTCGTCGAGGATGGTGTCGAATACCCGGTCGGCGCCGAACCGTTTCTGTAGACCCCTGGTGACGCCGTAGACCCCGCCCTTGCGTCCCACATCCTCACCGAAGGCGATCACCTCTGGACGATCCTCGAGCAGCTCGGCCAGCGTTCGATTGATTGTCTGGGCCAGCGTTAACCGCTCTCCGGTGGCCGGTTTCTCAGACGCCGTTTTGAGGGTGCGGGGGTGAAGTCGCAGCGGTTCGGCCAACGGCGACATGACCTCCGCGGCATCGGCCAGCACCGGTTCAGACGTCAACTCGAAGGCTCGACCGCGCACTTCTTCCCGCAGATCCAAATACCAGGCGGTCAACTCGTCCGGCAGACACTGGCCATGATCGATCGCAGCTTGGGCCGTCGCCAGGATGGGATCGCGTCGTAGTTCTCGGCGCATGTCGTCTGGCGACCGGTAGGCGGCCTCAACATCGGTGCCTGCGTGGCCGAGGAACCGCACCGTGTCGAGATGTATGAACGCAGGGCGACCCGTGGACCGAGCGTGGTCCACAGCCTGGGAAAGGCCTGCAAGCGCCGCCGCCGGGTCACCGGAATTGACTCGGCAATAGTCGATGGCAGGACGGGACTGTGCGGAAGCCTGAACCCAGTCCGCCTTCGTCGGAACGCTCAAGCCGAGTCCGTTGTCTTCACACACGAACAGCACCGGGACGCGATGGCCCGCATGGGACAGCTGCGACGCCCAGTTCAGGGCTCCCTGAGCGGTCGAGTGATTGAGAGACCCGTCGCCGAAGCTGCAAACGACAACTGAATCCCGGGACCAGTGAGTCGACGCGGACTCGCTTAGATTCAAACTGAGCGCCAGTCCCACCGCCCGCGGGAGATGGGAAGCGATCGTGGAGGTCTGGGGCAGAATCGAAAGCCCGTGGCTGCCGAAAACCTTGTGCCGTCCGCCTGCGATCGGTTCGGTGGATCGGGCCAACATGCCCCGCAGGACCGAGTCGATGGGATCCTCGACGGGTTGACCTCGATCCTCAGCCTGAAGCGAACGGGCCATGAAGAAGCCGCCGGAGCGATAGTGCAGCAGTGCGGGATCGGTTGGCTCCAACGCCAAGGCAACCAGAGCGTTGGCTTCGTGACCGGCCGAGCCGATCGTGTAGTGACCGATGCCGTGATTCGACCGCAGCCAACGGGCGGTGTGGTCGATCACCCGGCTGCTGATCTGGGCCTCGAGCGCAATCGACAGGAGATCGGACGGCATGGTGTTCGGCCGCGACCGTGGCTGCATGGCTCCGATCGCCGCGAGCAACGATGCTTCGACGGGATCCAGATCGTCAGTGCTGTCTCGCCTCGGAATCTCGATGCACCGAATCGTACTACCGGACCATGGGTCCGATGGTTGGATAGATTTGGCTGGTGACCGGTGGTGAGGAGGGGATTCGATACCCCGAAGAGCTCCCGATCTCCTCGCATCGAACCGAAATCCTGGATGCATTGCGCGACCATCAGGTCGTTGTTGTGGCCGGCGAAACCGGCTCCGGCAAGAGCACGCAACTCCCCAAGATCTGCCTCGAGTTGCAGAACGAGACCGGCGCGACGGGGTGGATCGGCCATACCCAACCCCGCCGGATCGCAGCCCGGTCGGTGGCTGAGCGCGTGGCGAGCGAACTCGGCTCCGACGTGGGGAACACCGTCGGATACACGGTGCGGTTCAACGATCAGGTCAGTAGGCAGACCCGGATCAAGTTGATGACCGACGGGATTCTGCTGGCGGAGATTCAGCGAGACCCGGAACTTCGCCGGTACGGCATCCTCATCATCGACGAGGCCCATGAACGCAGTCTGAACATCGATTTCCTGCTCGGCTATCTCCGCTCCCTACTCCCCCGTCGCCCGGAACTGCGACTGCTGATCACGTCGGCCACGATCGATACCGAACGATTCGCCCGGCACTTCTCCGACCCGTCCGGCGAGCCAGCACCCGTGATCGAAGTCTCCGGACGGACCTATCCGGTGGAGATGAGGTACCGGCCCCTGGAAGAGGGTGAGGACCGGATCGACGGGATCGAGGC
The DNA here is from genome assembly GCA_937958015.1 of uncultured Acidimicrobiales bacterium. Classification (GTDB taxonomy): domain Bacteria; phylum Actinomycetota; class Acidimicrobiia; order Acidimicrobiales; family SZUA-35; genus JABDIY01. The sequence goes on from CALGOA010000040.1 coordinate 7,119, forward strand.
GGCGGTGACCGAACTGGTCCGCGAGGCGCCCGGCGACATCCTGATCTTCCTTCCCGGGGAACGCGACATCAGGGACACCGCCGATGCACTTGGCGGCATGTCGCTGAATAACACCGAGATCGTTCCGCTCTTCGCTCGCCTCTCCGCAGCCGAACAACACCGGATCTTTTCGTCCCATTCGGGTCGTCGCATCGTTCTTGCCACCAACATCGCCGAGACATCTCTCACGGTGCCCGGCATTCGGTACGTGATCGATCCCGGCGAAGTCCGAATGTCTCGGTACAACCAACGGACCAAGGTGCAACGCCTACCGATCGAGCCGGTGTCCCAGGCGTCTGCGAACCAGCGGGCCGGGCGGTGTGGCCGCATCGGGCCCGGTATTTGCATTCGCCTCTATGACAAGAGCGAATTTGACGAGCGACCCGAATTCACCGACCCCGAAATCACCCGCACCAACCTGGCCTCGGTGATATTGCAGATGGCCTCGATCGGCTTGGCCCCCAACGGACTGGACGATGTGGTTGCGTTTCCTTTTGTCGAATCACCCGACACCAGAAACATCAGCGATGGCGTAAACCTGCTGGAGGAACTGGGTGCGGTCGACCTCGGTTCCGAGGCCCGGGCCTGGGTCACGCCTATGGGACGGCGGTTGGCTCGGTTGCCGGTTGATCCCCGAATCGCTCGCATGGTGCTGGCCGCCGACGACCTGAACTGTCTCGATTCGGTGCTGGTGATTGCAGCGGCGCTCAGTATTCAAGACCCGCGGGAAGAACCGAGTGACAAACGAGAGGTAGCGCGTCAAAGCCATGCTCGATTCCGCGACGAAAGCAGCGACATGATGTCGCTGCTCTTGCTGTGGGACTACATCAATGCCCAGCGTCGAGAGAGGTCGTCGGGGTCGTTCCGGCGAATGTGTCGGAAGGAATTTCTCAATCACAACCGTCTACGGGAATGGCAGGATCTCTACAGCCAACTGAAACGAGTGGCGAAGGACATCAAGCTGTCGAAACCGATCCGTCGGTCGGCCGAGGATGTGGACGCCGACGCTGTTCATCGAGCACTCCTGACCGGCCTGCTCAGTCAGATCGGACTCAAGGAGGAGCGCGACAAACCCAAAGGGGCCAAGGCCTCCCGAAAGAGCGGTCGTCCGCCCCTGGCCAGTTACGTGGGTGCCCGTCAGTCCCGGTTCGTGATCGCTCCCGGCTCGTCTCTCACCCGATCAGGGCCCCGTTGGGTCATGGCCGGCGAGTTGGTGGAGACCAACCAGCTCTACGCCCGGATGGTGGCACCCCTGGACCCCCGATGGATTGAGGACGCGGCAGAGCACCTGGCCACGTACTCCTACTCAGAACCCACCTGGCGGGCTGAACGGGGCACGGCGACGGTGGTGGAACGGGCGACGCTGTACGGGCTGCCGATCGTCACTGGAAGGACCATCAATCTTTACCGTGTGGATCCGGAACTGGCCCGGACGTTGTTCATTCAGGGAGCGTTAGTGGATCGGGACTGGGAGGTTCCCGAAGGTTCCAAACTGCATCGCTTCCTCGACGTGAACGACCGGGTGCTCGCCGAGGCGGCCCGGTGGGAGGCCAAGACCCGCAACCGGAGCCTCGAGGTGGAGGCCGAGGTGGTGTTCGAGCACTACGACCGGGTGCTGCCATCGGAGATCGTTTCGGTTCGCCACTTCGAGAAATGGTGGAAGAAGCAGGTCGACGCCGACCCGGCTGCGCTCGACATTCCGCTGGAATCCCTGCTCCCCGAAGGGACCTCCACCGAAGATTTTCCCGATCGCTGGCCCGGAACCGATGCCGTGCTGGGTTACACCTTCGAGCCGGGTTCTGCGGTCGACGGCGTCACCGTGTCCCTACCTGCCGCCGACCTCGCCTCCGGGACCGAGCAGTACTCGTGGCTCGTGCCCGGCTACCGGACCGAACTTGTCACCGAACTGCTGCGGACTCTGCCAAAGGACACCCGGACCCGGTTCATTCCCCTGCCCGACACCGCCGAGCGGATTGCCGAAGCGCTTGACGACTGGCCTCAGGACCCAAACGAGGACATCGCCGAGGCGATCCGATCCCATCTCGTCATCAACGGTGTTCCGATCGAACGCGGGCTGCTTCGAAGCGATGAGTTGCCCTCCCATCTCCGACCTGTGTTTCAGGCCGTGGATGCCGATGGCCAGATGCTGGCGGCAGGTCGTGACCTCACTCGTTTGGTGGAGCGGGTCGAAGCCAGGGTGCGGTCCGAACTTCAGTCGTCCTCTCATCCGCTGGAGCGCCGAGGGCTCACCGAGTGGCCGGGAGGAACGATTCCCCGAACCGCAACCGCCGGTTACCAGGGAGCCACGATCGAGGTATTCCCCTCGCTGGTCGACAGAGAGAGTTCGGTTGATCTCATCGTGCTGGCCACAGCTGCGGAGCAGTCGATCGCTCACTGGAACGGGGTGCGGCGGTTGCTTCGTTTCACTATCGCTCGGCCGGTTCGGATCGTGGCTCAGGCCCTTCGGGGCGAGGCCTCCCTAGCGCTGGCGGGAGCCACCAATAGCTCGCTGGATATCTCTCAGGCCGGCGTGGTCGACGATCTCGTCAATGCCGTGCTCGATTCGGTCATGCTGAGCGCTGGCGGGGCCGCCTGGACCGAAACGGACATGCGAGCCACCATCCGATTTGCCCAGCAACGGTTCGAACCCCTGGTATTGACGGCGGGCCCACAACTGGCCGAGCTCATGATTGCCACCAATGAGGCATTGGTCCGGATTGCGGCATTAACTCAGGGATCTGTCGATCTCAGGGCATCACTCTCCGACGCCAGGTCGATGCTCGGGGCCCTCGTCTATGACGGATTCCTTTCGGCTCAGGGCGTCGAGCGGCTGCCCGATGTCACTCGTTATGTTCAGGCCCTGGTTCATCGACTGGAGCAACTTCCGGGTGATCTGGCCCGTGAGACCGAGAAGCTGGCCGAGGTCCAAGTACTTCAGCGGGCGATCGACGGAGCGGACGACGCCGAACTGTCATGGATGCTCCACGAGTATCGGGTCTCGTTGTGGGCCCAACAGCTCGGAACCAACGGTCCGATCAGCTCCAAACGCATCCTCAACCGGCTGAACCGGTGAGCACCGTCCGCTTCGGCATCGTGAGGCGCACAACCAGTACCCGGTTCCCCACTACCCTGTTCCCCTGTGAGCGTCGACTACTCAGAGCTTGAACCCGGAATCCAGCCACCCGAGGACGTACACGGCGTTAAACGGATCCTCCGCATCGGGCTGGGCGTCATCCTGGTGATTGCCGGTATCGCGATGTTGGTGCTGCCCGGTCAGGGCATCCTCACCATCATCGTGGGCCTCAACCTCATCAAACCGGACAACGCCCTGGTTCGATGGATTCGAGCCAGAACACCCGGAATCCCCGAAGAGGGTCCGATCCCGGTCGCAGCGATCGTCCTCGGCATCGTGTTGTTCGTGGTGATGGGCGTAGTGTCCATCTTCTATGGACAGGACATTCTCGACTGGGCCCGGGACCTCATCTGAAGTCGATCAGTCCGTGATGCGCCGCGCCGGCGGTTCATCAACGATGCTGAAATTGTCGGTGTAATCCGCCATGCTGGCACCTACCACTTTGCGGGCGTGTTCAACGCCGTAGGTGCCAACCACCTCGATCGGGTTCCGATCCTGACCCGACTGAAACTTGATCTTGTAGGTGCCGAAGTAGTGCAGAATGCGTTCAACAACCGCTTCGGGTAGGTGTTTGATGTCGGTGGCGTAGTCGAACACCGGATCGCTTTTCAGCACCGCGATGATCTTGTCGTCGGCCTCGCCGCCGTCGAGCAGGGCGATACCACCGACGACCCGAGCAGGGACAACGATCTCGGCCCGATCGATTCGCTGCTGGGAGAGCACGCAGATGTCGAGCGGATCCTTATCGCCAATCTCGGCCGCCGGGGTGAGCGCAGCCACCTTGTCGCCGCAGTAGGTGCGGGGCACAAAGCCATACAGGGTGGGTGGGAGTGCGGATGAGCCCTGGGGACGGTCGACCCGGAGGTAGCCAGTGCGTTTGTCGATCTCGTATTTCACGGCGTCGTAGGGCGTGATCTCGATATACGCATCGACCTGATCGGGTGGATTGTCGCCGGTGGAAAGGCCATGCCAGGGATGGGCTCGGTATCGGTCAAAGCTACGCGCCATGACCAAAGTGTGCCGTACTTCTGACCTCCTACAATCGATTCCGATGAGTTTCCTTGTGGCGATCTGTGGCGGTAGCTGTTCGGGCAAGAGCACATTGGCGGCGCGGGTTCTGCGACTCCTCGGTCCAGAGACCGCCACGCTCCTTGCGTTCGACTCGTACTACTGCGATCAGAGTGCTCTGACCCCAGAGCAACGGGCCGAGGTGAACTACGACCACCCCGACTCACTGGATGTTGAGCTGTTCGCAGAGCATCTCGGCATGTTGTCCGAGGGTGAATCCATCGAGTGCCCCGTGTATGACTTTGCTACCCACACCAGACTGTCGGAGACCCGCACCATCGCACCTGCTCCGATCGTTGTTGTCGACGGCATCCTGCTGTTGTCGGATGCTCGACTGGTTCCACAGTTCGACATGCGCGTCTTTCGACAGTGCCCCGAAGACGTTCGGCTGGATCGACGTATCGAACGAGACGTTCTGCACCGGGGCCGAACCGAAGAGTCGGTACGTAAGCAGTTCGCCGCAACCGTGAAGCCGATGCACGATGCCTTCGTGTCGCCCTCTCGCGTTCACGCCGACGTGATATTCCAGCACGCGGATATCGAAGTTGAAGAAGCGGCCGACCTGGTGGTCGCTCGAATCCGCTCTGCCGCCGGGTTGTAGAACCACCTGGCCCGATCTCTAGATCCGGGCAAGTTCGCGTCACGGGAACTAGGTTGTGTTTGCCATTGGGCTAGGCATTCCGCAGGGAGCGACGTTGAGAATCTCTATCCGTGAACTCGTTGCAGCGTTGTTGGCGCTGTTGATCTTTTCCTTCGGCGGAATCATCTGGACGAACCGGACCACGGCAAACGCCGAGATCGTGTCGAGCATGCAGTCGATCCTGTCGAACGTCTCATCGGGCACAACATCGCGTTCGCAGGACTTTCTGGCCGAAGCGCGGGCAAGCTCGGAGATCGCAGCGGCGATGTTGACTCAGCGTTCGATCGAAACGTCCGAAGAAATGGAGAGCTACTTCGGCGCCGTTCTCAGGGAGAGTCCCAGTGCCAACGGGATGTTCTATGGAGCAACAAACGGTGACTTCTTCTTCGTTTCCCGGAGTTCGGATGCCGACTCGTTTCGAACCAAACTGATTACCAACGAGGATGGCCGGACCGTCGAGCTCATCGACCGCGGTGTCGACTTCGCCGTGATCGAGGAGTCGGTGGACCCGACCGACACCTACGACCCAAGAGTGCGCACCTGGTACGAGGCGGCATCGGAGCAAGAAACCACGATCCTGACCGACCCCTACGTCTTCTTCACCAGCCAACGGCCCGGCATCACGACCGCATCGCCGGTCTACGGGCCCGACGGCCAGCTCACCGGTGTGGTGGGAGTCGATGTAGAGCTCAGCATGTTGTCCACCTTCCTCGGCGAACTGAGCCTCGGCGACAACGGCGCCGCATTTATCTTCAACACCCAGGGCGAGGTGATTGCACTGGAGGATCTGAGCATGCTGCGCCGGACCACCGATGAGGGATTCCGGCTGACATCGGTCGACGAGTTGGACTCCCCGATTCTCGACAGTGCCTATCGAGCAAGCATCAATATCGGCAACACCCCACGAACGTTCACCTCCGACGTCGATGGCGCAACCCTTCACGCATTCGTCGCCCCGATCGAGCAGACGGACTGGATCCTCGGTGTCGCTCTGGCTGAGGAGGACTTCCTCGGTGCGGTTCGGGCCGAACAACTTCGCAGCAACCTGATCGCTCTGGCCCTGGGACTCATCGGCGTGGCCGTGGGCTGGCGTCTGATTCAGAACGTCACCGGCCCGCTGAAAGAGCTGCGGGATCGGGCCTTCGATATCGAAGCTGGCAATCTGGTCGAACAGGATCCATCGACCGCGGTGATCAATGAACTGCGCGTCACGTCCGACGCATTCGACCACATGGTCTCAGGACTGCTTCAACAGCGGCAGGAAAACGAAGACCTTCTCGCCGACATGAAACGTCGAACCAAACGCAACATCGTTCTCGATCGCACCATCGACTTGACCGACAAGCGCCGCGAAGCGGACGTCGAGGCAGAACCGGACCGGGGTTAGATTCGACCGGCGGCAGTAGCAGCCTCGGTAGCTGCGTTCAGCTGGCCCTCAACGATGTTCAGGCCTGCGTCCCAGAAGCCTGGATCGGCGAGGTCGCACTGGACGATCTTGCCGAGTTCCTCAGGTGACTTGGAGCCACCGGCCCGCAACAGATCCAGGTACGCAGGGACAAAGGCATCGCCCTCTTCGGCGTATCGGGCGTAGACGCTGAGCGCCAGGAGTTGTCCGTAGGCATAGGCGTAGACGTAGCCGGGTGTTCCCATGAAGTGGGGCACGTAGCTCCACCAGTTTCGATACCCGTCGGTGACCTCAACCGAGTCGCCGAGGACTGCGATCTGGGTTTCAGCCCAGACGTCGCCAAAGCGTTCGACCGACAGTTCACCCTCGGTGCGACGGATGGTGTGGCACCGATCCTCGAACCGGTTCATGGCGACCTGTCGGAAGACCGTAGCGATCGAGTCTTCAAGGGTGCTCGCCAGCAGACCGAACCGTTCACCCGGATCATCGATCATGCTGAGCAGCCGGTTGTTGGTGACCGTCTCGCCGAACACCGACGCCGTCTCGGCCAGGGTGAGCGGGGTGGTTTGGTGGAAGATTCCCTGCTCTCGGGCGAGGTAGGCATGGACGCCATGACCCAGTTCGTGGGCCAGGGTGAGGACGTCTCGGGTGCGGCCGGTCCAGTTGAGCATCACGTAGGGGTGGTGGCTTGGAACGGTGTAGGCGCAGAACGCACCGCCTCGTTTACCGGGGCGGGTGGGCGCATCGATCCAGTTCTCGTTCAGGAACCGGCCAACCACGCCGGCGAGTTCCTCAGAGAACGACCCGTAGGCGTCGGTCACGATGCTGGTGGCTTGGGTCCAACCGATGGTCTCGTCGGTGTCGGCAACCGAAGCGGCCCGGTCGTAGTCGGCCAGTTTGTCCAGTCCCAGAACCTGTGCTTTCAGCGCGTACCAGCGGTGCGGGATGTCGTAGCGACCGACGACCGCCTCGATCAGAGCCTGGACCGATTCGTCGGAGGCTTCGTTGCTCAGATTTCGACTGCTGACCCAGGTGTCGAACCCCCGCATCTTGTCATCGACGGACTTGTCGAGCAGGAGCGTGTTGTACACGAACGCCCGGGTGCGGAGGCCCTCTTCAAGGCTCGACGACACGGCTTCGGCCGAAGTCCGGCGCACTTCGCGGTCGGGGCTCTGTAGCTGCGAGAGAGCGGCGTCGAGCGGCATGGAGTTGCCCTCGATGGTGACTTCGATCGAGCTGGTGAGTTCCTCGAAGAGTCGCACCCAGGCGGCAGCACCGGTGACCGACGTGGCATTCAGCACCTGTTCCGCATCCTCACTGAGGAGGTGGGGCCGCATCTGGCGCATGTTGGTGAGGTGGTGGGCCACGAACGACAACGAAGGGTCAGCGATCATCTGATCGGCCTTGTCGTCGGGGACCTTGGCCCACTCGAGATCGACGAAGATAAGTCGGCCGGAGATGGTGGTGGACCGTTCCTGCATCATCGCCATGGCTGCACCAAGCGCGGGATCCTGCGTGTTGACGCTGAACTGCAGCATCACGTAGTGACCGGCGCGGCTGACCAATTCGCTCACATCGGCCAGCTGTTTGAACATGTCGGCCAGGCCTGCGGCATCGAGGTCGGCCACGTTGCCCTTGAACTCGGCTTCGATGCTCTTGGATGCAGCTTCGGCCTGATCGAGCAGAACATCGGCGCTCTCGGCTCCGTCGAGCAGTTCGTCGAGTTCCCATGCAACGTCGCCAGCGGTGAGGTCGGTGTCGGTAGTAGTCACCCCTCTATTGTGCCCGCCCATTCCACCGCTTCAGTGATGCCTCCGACCCATCCCCACAACCTGCAAAAATCGTCCAGCCAACACAATTGTTGTGCTGGCTGAACGCAGTTCCGCTCGATTGTGTTCACCCGACGAAAGAACCGAATGACCGGTAGGGATGTTCACACCCGTTCTGTCGTCGGCCCAGCACAATCTTCCGTTCTGGCGTTCGGCGAGCACACGGATTGTGTTCGCCCGACGATTTTTGGGAGGACGGGGGCGGGGTTAGCGGAGGGCGGCGTTGTGGCGTTTGGTGACTTCGTTGATCATCTTGTTGCGCACCGAGGACACGTCGTCGTCGCTGAGGGTGCGATCGTCGGCCTGCAACTTCACCGAGAAGGCCAGCGAACGGGCGTCGCCGCCAACCTGCTCACTTCGGAACACGTCGAACAGTTCCACCGAACGGACCAGTGGCCGTCCGGCTTTCATCAGCGAGTCTTCAACCGCAGACGCTGCGATCGAGTCGGCTACCACGAAGGCCAGGTCGATCTCGCTGGACGGGTACCGGCTGAGCTTCTTCGCCTTCGGCACAGCGGTAACGCCCGGTGTGATCGGATCGATCAGCAACGACAGCCACCCGACCCGTCCGCTTGCGTCATAGGCCTCGATCACGGTCGGATCAATCTCACCTACCTCACCGATGGTCTTGCCGCGGAAGATCACCTCGGCGGAACGGGTTGGGTGGAGCCCCGCCCGTTCGGTGTTCTTGACCCGAAAGTCCAACCCGAGGGACGACCCGACCTCACGCAGAAGGCGGACAGCATCGGCGGCATCGGCACCGTCGAGAATGGCCGCGATCGACCAAGGTTCATCGGGCAGTTCGCCGTCGGCATTGGGCAGGTAGACCGCTCCCATTTCGAAGAGCCGCACGTTGAGGTTGCCCCGGCTCTGGTTGTACGCAACAACCTTTAACAGACCGGGCAGCAGCGAGGTGCGGAGAACCGATTCCTCGCCTACCAGTGGGTTGGTCAACGTCAGTCCGTCAGAGCCGAGCCCGGCCGCGGCCAGATCCCCGGGGGCGAGGAACGGCATTGGGATTGCCTCGGAGCACCCGGCTGCAGCGAACGTCGAACGGATCCGACGGCGCGCTGCCTGGGCTGGACTCAGTTCACCGTGTTGGAGCGAGACCGGGAGGCGGGGTGGAATGTTCTCATAGCCATAGTGTCGGCCAACTTCCTCGGCGATGTCGGCCTCGATGGTGGCGTCGGGACGCCAAGTGGGCACCGTCACGTCGAAAGTCTGCTGCCCGGCATCGTTCATGTAGAACAGTCCGCATTCGAAACCGATCGGCCCAAGCAGCTCCACCATGCGTTCTGGCTCGATCTGGGCGCCCAGCAGGTGATTGACCCGGTGTACCCGAGTGGGCACCACGACCGGTTCGATCGGCGCCGGTTCGGCGATGACGTGGCCCGGCGCAATTTCCGCGCCCGTGAGTTCGACGGCAAGTTCGCAGAACCGATCGAGGGCTCGTTCCAGACCCAACGGATCGACCCCGCGTTCGAAGCGGGTTGAGGCTTCGCTGCGGAGGTTGAGTCGTCGCGACGTGTGGGCGATGCTCATCCGATCCCAGACGGCGGCCTCCAACAGCACGTTCGTTGTGCCGTCGCTGATCTCGGTGTCGAAGCCACCCATCACCCCGGCGAGGCTGACCGGACGACCCTCGGCGTTGGTGATCACGCCATCCCCAAGACCACGCCCGATGCCCGACCCGTCGGGGGCAACCAATGACCGCTCCGCACCATCGAGCGTCGTGAGGGTCTCACCGGGCTGGGCTCGGCGAACGATCAACCGACCCTCGGGCACGGTGTCGAGGTCAAACGTGTGATTCGGTTGACCGGTCTCCAACATCACGTAGTTCGAGATGTCGACGATGGTGCTGATCGGCCGCATGCCTGCGGCCGTCAAACGATCCTGCATCCACTGAGGTGACTCGCCGTTGCTGACGTTACGAAGGATCCGCAAAGCGAATCTGGCGCACAGGTCGGCATCTTCGATGACGACCGCGCAGGAATCGTTGGCCGCCGCTCCGTAGGTGGGGACAGAAATCTCGGGCAGAGCGAACGAGACACCCTGCTTCGCAGCGAGGTCACGAGCGATTCCGGCAACGCTGAGCGCCTCCGGTCGATTGGGCTCCACATCGATGTCGAACACCAATTCCGAGGAAGCCCCCAACGCCTCTGAAAGTGGCTGACCGATCTGCAGATCGTCGGCAAGAATCATGATCCCCGAATGGTCTGTGCCGAGTTCAAGCTCGGACGCCGAGCAGATCATGCCGTTCGACATCTCGCCGCGAAGTTTGCGTTGGGCGATCTCCATCCCACCCGGCATCACGGTGCCGATCGTTGCCAACGGGACGCGATCGCCGACGCTCATATTGAACGCTCCGCAGCAGATCTGTAGCGGCACACCGTCGCCGGTATCGACATCGACCAACTGGATCTTGTCTGCTTCCGGGTGAGGTCGCAGGTCAAGGACCTGGGCGACGATGATGCCGTCCCAGTTGGCCCCGACGGTCTCGATGGACTCGACAACAAGGCCCACGCTGGTGAGCTGATCGGCGATCTCTTGCGGTTCGCCTGCGATCGGGGCGAACTCCTGCATCCAGGATTGAACTGCGCGCATGTCGGGGGACCTATCTCAGAATTGCTGGAGGAAACGAATGTCGTTGGTGAACGCGTCGCGGATGTCGTCGACACCGTTCTTGATCGAAAGGAAGCGGTCGATACCGAAACCGAAGGCGAACCCGCTCCACTCCTCGGGGTCGATCCCACCGGCTTTCAGGACGTTCGGGTGCACCACGCCGCAACCACCCAGCTCCAACCAGGAACCATCGGGGCGTTGGATGTCGAACTCGGCGGAGGGTTCGGTGAACGGGAAGTAGTTTGGGCGCAGCCGGCTGGTGAAGCCCTCGCCGAAGAACGCCTTGGTGAATGATTCGATCGTCCCCGCAAGGTCGGCGAGACCGATGTTGCGGTCGACGACCAATCCTTCGAGCTGATGGAACACCGGTAGATGGGTGGCGTCGGCGGTGTCGCGCCGAAACACCCGACCAGGAGCGACGATGTAGATCGGCGGTTCCTGTTCGAGCATCGTGCGGATCTGCACCGGTGAGGTGTGGGTGCGCAACACCGTGCTTCCGGGTTCACCGTTGTTGACGTACAGACTGTCGAAAGCGTCCCGGGCGGGGTGTCCCTTTGGAATGTTGAGGGCATCGAAGTTGTGCCAGTCGGTCTCGACGTGGGGCCCCTCGGCGACTCGGAAGCCCATCCCGATGAAGGTGTCTTCGAGCTCCTCCCACGCCTGGGTGAGGGGGTGGATGTGACCCACCGACGGCGTTCCGATCACCTCGGTCAGGTCCATTCGTTCCGACTGGAGGCGCAGTGCCCGTTCGCCCTGGGCGAGGAATTGACGTCGGTCGGCGAGCGCCTGCTCGATCGACGTCCTCGATTCCTGTACCGCCATACCGACGAGTTTGCGTTCGGTGGGGCTGACCTCACCGATGGCCTTGCGAGCCGAGACGATCAGTCCGCTCTTGCCCAGCGTTTCAGACTCGAGCGCATCGAGAGCGGCGGTATCGGATACGTCGGCGATTCGACTCAGCACCGACTGAACGTTCTGGTCCAGGTCCGTGATGATCGATGGGACGGGGGGAAGATCGGGCATCTCGCCTCGTACTTTCATTCTCCGGCGAGCGTAATGGCCCGCCGCTGTTCCAGAGCAGCAAATACAACGATCGCAGCAGCCGCTGCAACGTTGAGGGATTCGGTTGGACCCGCCAGAGGAATCGTGATCGCATCGCTACATCGCTGCACGAATTCGCTGTGTAGCCCGTGCGCCTCGTTACCAACACACACGATGGCCTCGGCAAGGGGTGCCTGAAGGTAGTTGGTGGCCTCACCGACGACGGTGGCCAAGATCGGTTGATTCGATTCGAACAGTTCGTCGTATGTCATTCGAAGAACCGGCACCCGTAGCGCCGCCCCGGCAGAGGCGCGAATCACCTTGGGGTTCCACGGGTCCACACAGTCGCCTACGAGCAGAACCGAACCCATGCCAGCGGCCTCGGCCGTTCGCATCATCGTCCCGGCGTTTCCCGGATCGGAGATGTCGATCAATGCGAGTGATCCGCCCTCGGGCATCGCCGCTCGGTCGGGAATTGACGCGACCGCCGCAATCAGGCGCGGGGTCTTGGTGCTTAGAGCATCGGCGAGTTTGCCCGGGTGGGCGCTGAGAAGGTCCACGCCAGATGATGCGTGGACCTCCAGAAGTTCCTCGATGCCAACGACGTATCGCACCTCGAGTGGTGAGGCCAATAGTTCAGCGACCAGGACGGGTCCTTCAACGACAAACGCCCCGGCGTTACGCCGGGACGAGCCGTTGCGAAGCAGCGATCGAAGTTCGCTGTAGTGCGCGTTCGTTGCCGACTGCATTACGCAGCGGCTTCAGCAGCTCCCGAAGCGGTCACGATGGCGGTAAACGCTGCCTCGTCGGTCACGGCGAGATCGGCCAACATCTTGCGGTCGACTTCGATGCCCTGCTCCTTGAGGCCAGCGATGAAGCGGCTGTAGGTGGTGCCGTTGGCACGACATGCAGCATTGATGCGCTGGATCCACAGACGACGCATCTCGCCCTTGCGAGCTCGACGGTCACGGAAGGCGTAGTTGCCACTGTGCATGACCTGCTCGTTGGCGGCCCGCACACTGCGGCTCTTGTTTCCGTAGTAACCCTTGGCCTTGGCCAGGGTCTCCTTACGACGCTTCTTCGAGTGGACAGCTCTCTTTACGCGTGCCATTTGACTTCTCTTTCTCTAACGACCAGTTGGTTTCGTGCCCGTCGCAACGGACTGGGGGGGGGATGGACTCAGCTACTCAGCATCTCGTTGATGCGCTTCTCGTCGGCCTTGGCCACGAGCTGAGGACCGTTCAGACGACGCTTGCGACGGCTGGACATCTTTTCGTTGAAGTGGTTCAGGTTCTTGCTGCGGCGACGGATCTTGCCGGTCGCAGTCTTCTTGAAACGCTTCTTGGCCCCGGAGTGGGACTTCATCTTGTTACCCATTGTCTGACTCACTTTCGGCAGCTGCGGCGGCCCGTTGGGCCCTGACCGCTTCGACTTCTTCGGCAGTTGGTGGTGCCGGTCGCTCGGGAGCGGCGGCTGCCTGTTCGGTTTCTGTTGCTTTTTGGCTCTTGGCCTTCTTGGCGTCCGGGCCGAGCACCATGGTCATGTTCCGGCTCTCCAGGCGAGGCATGGCCTCGACCTTGGCGTAGCCATCGGTTCGCTCTGCGATCTTGTCGAGGATGTCGCGTCCCAGTTCGGGGTGCGTCACCTCTCGGCCACGGAACATGATGGTGATCTTCACCTTGTGACCCTCATGGAGGAACTTCTCCACCTTGCGGGTCTTGGTTTCGAAATCGCCCGAGCTGATCTTCGGCCGGTACTTCATTTCCTTGACCACCACTTTGGTGGACTTCTTTCTCGACTCCTTCGCTCGCTGAGCGTCCTCATACTTCTTCTTTCCGTAGTCCATGATTCGGACGACGGGCGGACGAGCATCGGGGGCGATCTCTACGAGGTCGAGGTCGAGGTTGCGGGCCAACGTGAGGGCATCAGGAAGATTCTTGATACCGAGTTGGGATCCTTCAGGGGAAATGACCCGAACCTCACGAGCGCGAATGCGATCGTTGATCCGGGGCTCCCGGGGGTTATCAGCTATGGCGATGACTCTTCATCTAGGCGCAGTCTCCTTTGGCGCTACAACAGGACAAGGAAGCAAAAGGAAATACTGCGGAACCCCTCGAAAGGAATTCCGGTAAACCGAGCGCAACGCAATCGCTGGCCGGTGGGGCGCGAGCCCTCTTGCTACCAAGTGTCAAGTATAGCGGAGGACCCGCCCGTTAGCTGTCTTCACCAGCCGAGGACTCGGCGAGCCGTTGCACGAACCCCATCTGCAGGCTGCTGAGCGCCTGGCCCAACATCTCTTCCCCTTCACCCAGCCGACCGGACAACGCCTCGACCAATGCCTTGAGCGAGTCGATCGCCAGACGGGTCTCGTCGAAGTCGGGTTCGGGGGCCGTGAGGTGAATCGCCGCAAGTTCGTACAGGCCGATGGCGTGGTTCACGACAACGTCGGCGACCGGCGCTTCCAGTAGACGTTCCCGGGCATCGGAGAGTTCCTTGGCCATGGCCTCGGCCTGGGCGGGATCAACCTCGGCGGCATCGTCGCCGAAGGCACCCTGAAGGTCGATTGCAGATGGATCGAAATCGTCGCTCACGACGCCAATCTATCGGGCGGGGGCTGGCCCCACCGTGGTGCGGCGGCTGCTGATTAGCGGCTGGCGAAGAACGACTGCTGGGAGGCCCACGGCAGGTCGAACGGAGTATTCAGGACCGGCAGGATGTCATCGGACTCGCTGGGTCGATGAAAGAAGAAGCCCTGAATCGCCTCGACGCCGTTTTCTTTGATCTTGCTGGCCTGATCCGCATCCTCGACGCCTTCGGCCACCGTCGCCATGCCGACGCTACGGGCCAGCGCCACGATGGCGGTAAGGATCTTCTGATCGGTTTCGTTGTGGGCCACGTTCTCGACGAACGCGCGGTCGACCTTCAGCGTGTCGACCATCTCCAGGTGACGAAGCTGGGAAAGCGACGCCCGGCCGGTGCCGAAGTCATCGATCGCCAACTTCACACCCATCCGCTTCAGCTGACGCAGAATCGTCAGCCGGTGGTCAAGCCGCTCGATGATCAACTCTTCGGTGATCTCCAACTCCAGCTGTTCTGCGTTGAGTCCGCTCTCGTTCAGAATGGTCCGGACCGTCTTCACCAGACCGGGATCGATCAGCTGACGCTCGGCCACATTCACACTCACCGAGATGGCACGGCCCGCTTCGGCACTCCAACGGGCAGCCTGACGGCAGGACTCGCGCAATACGTGTTCGCCGACCTCGACGATGAGACCGGTCTCTTCGGCAACGGTGAGGAACTGGCCGGGCGGAATGAGGCCGCGGACTGGATGACGCCATCGCACGAGAGCTTCGAGTTTGTCGACGCGACCATCGGTCGTGGACACGATCGGTTGGTAGTGAACGACCAGTTGCCCTTCGGCGATCGCCTTGCGCAATTCGCGCTCTACCTCGAGGCGGGCGAGCGCCTGTTCCCGTAGGTCAGCGTCGAAGACAACCCAACGATTTCCGCCGGCGTCCTTTGCCCGGTACATGGCGACATCGGCGTCCCGCAACATCGATTCCGCTGTGGCCTCCCCGTCGGCGACCCACGAGATTCCGATGCTCGCCGAAATGATCTGCAGCGAACGATCGCTGAGGATGCACGGCTCGGCTAGAACGGTGATAATCGCATCTGCGAGACGGGTCAGGTCTCGCACCGACCGCGCCTCCGCAGGCACGATCACGAACTCATCGCCACCGAAACGACCGATGACGTCGTCCGGCCCGGCCACACGGCGGAGTCGGTCGGCAACGAACGCCAACACCTCGTCGCCTGCGGTGTGGCCCATCGAATCGTTGATGATCTTGAGCCGGTCCAGATCCAAGAAGAGCACACCGACCATCTCTGGCGGTCGCCGACCCTCGACGCGTCGACCGAGGCCGATGGTCAGGCCGGCCCGGTTCAAGAGACCGGTGAGCACGTCGTGGCGCGCATCGTGTTCGCTGCGCTCGAGACGTCCCAGCGTGCGGGCGTGCTGTCGGGTTGCCCGCCCGAGCCATGCGAGCACGACGGACAGCGCGAGCCCACCGGTGAGTACCGCATTGCTCTGGTTCCGGGGAATCTCGAAACCGGTGCGGTATCCCTGAATGCGGAACACGGCGTTCTCGCCGGCGGTGAATTCAGTCGGCTCGTTGAGCGCCTGACCCCACTCCCCTTCGGCCACTGTCGATGCGACGACCTTGTCACCGAAGATCAGATCGAGCGCTACCAGTTCCTGGTCGCCCCGAACCGCCTCGAGCATCTTTCCCAGATCGATGCGGCTGATGATTGCGCCGCGCAGGGTCGGCTCGTCCCCGCTGGTTTGGATGGGAGTGACGAGCACGATTCCGTTGACAGACCGATAGCCGTCGGCCTCGGTGGTCTCGGGATCCTGCAGTGGAAAGACGTCTGCGGCGAGCGAGTCGAGTTTGAGCACGGTTGCGCCGGTGGACCGAACCTCGTCGACCCACCCCGCGAGGGTCGAGTCGAGCATGGCGCCGCGCTCGACCTGTTCGGCGGCGGTGCCGAAGGTACGGGTGACGACCAACGCTTCTTCAACCGCGAGCGGATTGAAGCGGTAGTCGAACTGGGGATCCTCGCGAACGATTTCCCGCTCCCGAAGTGTGGCGAACCCCTCGGGGGAGGTCACTTCCTCCACCACGACAAGGCCGTCGAAGTCGAAGTCTTCGCCGAAGAAACCGCCGTTGCTGAAGAACCGTTCAAAGGTGGCGGTGGTGAAGATCGGACCCGATGTGAGCGTCGTGGCGAGCCGATCCGACGCCCGCTCGTGGGAGGTTAGACGCTGCTGAATTGCGGTGGTCTGCTCCAACACCGTCCGGTCGTAGGCCACACCGGCACGTTCTTCCTCCAACGATCGCACGGCCATAAATCCGCCGATCGTGAGCAGAATGCCGAGCACACCGACACCAAAGGCCACCGGGGCCGCGGAAACGAAACCGAGGAATGCACCAAACATTCCTCGGCGCACGATGGGAGGTAGATCCTCTCCCACGCCTTCGATCCCGGTATCGGGTGAATCCACACTCACATTTGGTCCATCGGCAGTCAGATTCCTTACTTGACGACAAGCAACTGCCATGCAGCGAAAACTTCGCCACAGAACAGCACAAAAGAATCTGCCCCAACAAGCAGCAACACCAACCCGTTAACCCGCCGCTGACAGTAGGCAGTCACCGCGGCGGCCGACAAGCGCTTCGGGACAAGCTTTATCGTTCTGTCAAAGAGCCGCCACCAGCGGTTGTGTGCTCACACGTAGTGACCAATCATTCTCCGTGAGAGGATCGAGGTTCGCCCGCCCACGCTCTAGCCTGAACCCGGTGAACACCGCCGTTGGATACAAGTTGCCACCGGAGACCCCATCGGTCCTGTCGAGCCCTGCGAGCTGAACCTATGTCCAACATTCTGAACGAACTGGCCGACGTCATCGAATCGCGACGTAGCGACGACCCCGGTTCGTCCTACACCGCCAAGCTGCTCACCGACGGCGAGTTCAACCAACGAAAGATCATGGAGGAGGCCTTCGAGGTCTGCCTCGAACTCGGCCGTTCCAACGTCGATGCCGACCTCGCAGCCAACGAGGCTGCCGACCTCATCTATCACCTCATGGTGGGACTGGCCGGCGCCGGTGTCGATCCCACGTCCTTCCTCGCCGTTCTGGAGGCTCGCCGCTCATGACCGAACTCATCAGGGTCGCCGTCCCGTCCAAGGGACGCCTGCGCGACCAGACGATCGAACTACTTGTACAGGCCGGGTACCGGGTCAGCCGCGGTGCCAACGCTTCCAAGTTGGCCGAGGGCATCGAGTTCATCGAGATGCGACCCCGTGACGCCGCAGCATGGCTTCGAGCGGGACGCCTCGATGCTGCCTTCATCTCCACCGACACCGCGCTGGAGAACAACATCCAGGAGTGGCCCACCATCGAGTTGGGTTTTGCCCGCTCAGACCTGGTGGTCGCCTGCCGAGAGGACGAAGCCTGGACCTCGGCCTCGGATCTGGACGGAAAGACCGTTGCGACCCACCTACCCGAATGGACCACCCGCTTCTTCGCCGAGCGCAACGTCGATGCAACGGTAGTGAGCATGGGCGGCGCCCTCGAAGGGGTCTGCGCCGTTGGAATGGCCGACGCCATCGTCGATCTGCGGGAAACCGGCGGCTCACTTTCCCGCAATCGCCTGCGGGTGCTCGAAGAGATTCAGGGCTGCCAAGCCTCCTTTGTCACCGCCCCCGGTCTCAGCAGCGGTCCGGTCGAGCTCATGAAGCTTCGAGTTACCGCCGCACTGAACGCTCGCACCACCCAGTACCTCATGTTGCACATCGATGCCGACCGGGTGAACGACCTGTCCAAAGTCTTCACCGGCCTCGATACACCAACCGTCCTGCCACTGGCCGGCCGTACCGATCGTGTCGCCGCCCACATGGTGGTCGACAAGACAGACCTGTGGATGCGCCTCCAGGAATTGCGGGATCTGGGTGCCGACGCCATCGTCGCACTCCCCACCAACGCGATTCTGTAACTCCCTCCGGGGGCCTCTCGTCTCGCCTCCGGTCCTCTGCGTCGGTGTTCTCACATCGTCGCTAGC
Source organism: uncultured Acidimicrobiales bacterium (assembly GCA_937958015.1). Lineage (GTDB taxonomy): Bacteria > Actinomycetota > Acidimicrobiia > Acidimicrobiales > SZUA-35 > JABDIY01. The sequence goes on from CALGOA010000040.1 coordinate 25,516, forward strand.
GCAGAGGGATCAGATTCGTTTTGTGCCCTGTAGGGCACGATATGGATCGGATTGGCCGGATTCGGCTCTACGAGAGTGCGAGAGCGACGGCAGCTTGGGCGTGAAGTTGGGTGGTCGCAAAGTAGGGCACGCCGACATCGTCGGGACCGACGAGGAGCTCGATCTCGGTGCAGCCCGCTATCACTCCCCCGGCTCCCCGCTCAACAAGGCGGTCGATGATGGATTGATACGCCAGGCGCGAATCATCCGACACGACGCCCTGCACCAGTTCGTCGTAGATCACGTCGTGCACGATGGTTCGGTCCGGCTCGTCGGGAACCAGCACCGTCAGCCCGAACGATTCGAGCCGGGCCCGGTAGAAGTCCTGCTCCATCGTGTACCCGGTGCCCAGCAGCGCAACGTCGGTGATGCCAGCGGCCCGCACCGCCTCGGCGGTCGCATCGGCCAGATGGACGAATGGAACCGAGATTGCCTGCTCGATCGCTGGAGCCACCACGTGCATGGTGTTCGTACACAGCAGGATCATCTCGGCTCCGGCCTGCTGCAGTTGGTGAGCGTCACTCGCAAGCAACCGGCCGGCGTGGTCCCACTCACCCGCAGCCTGCAGCGATTCGATCTCGGCGAAGTTGTAGCTGCGGATCACAAGATCAGCGGAAGCGGTTCCACCGAGTGCCTCGCGCACACCCCGGTTGATCATCCGTTCGTATTCGACCGAACTCTCCCAGCTCATTCCACCGAGTAGTCCGATCCGCTTCACCGTCAGTCCTCGAGGTCGAGCAGGTGACCCATCCGGTCCACCTTCGTGCGCAGATAGTCGATGTTGTCCTCGGTCGGAATCGACTGGATCGGTACCCGCTCGATGATCTTCAGACCGTACCCATCCAGGCCTTCGAACTTGGTGGGATTGTTCGTCATGAGGCGCAGCTTCTCGACCCCCAACTCGACGAGGATCTGGGCACCGACGTCGTATTGGCGACTGTCGATCGGCAGCCCCTGTTCGAGGTTGGCATCGACGGTGTCGAGTCCGGCTTCTTGTAGGCCGTAGGCACGGATCTTCTGACTCAGTCCGATCCCCCGCCCCTCGTGGCCGCGCAGGTAAACGACCGCACCGGCTCCGTCGGCGGCGATCTGTTGCATCGCTATTTCCAACTGTGGACCACAGTCACAGCGGAGCGAGCCGAAGATGTCGCCGGTAAGGCACTCCGAATGCACCCGCACGAGCGGATCAGGCTCGGCGGCGAGGTCGCCCATGACGAAGGCGATGTGTTCCTGCCCGTCCAGAACCGATTCGAACACAATCGCACGAAACTCGCCGGCTGCGGTCGGAATTGTGGCTTCAGCCAGCCGGGTCACCAGCTTTTCGGTTCGTCGCCGATAACGCACGAGGTCGCCGATGGTGACCTGCAGCAGTTCGTGTTCCTTGCAGAACACCGCCAGTTCGTCGGTGTTCGGCATGGTGCCGTCGGGATTGACGATCTCGGCCAAGACCCCGACCGGCTCCACGTGGGCCATGGTGCAGAGGTCGACCGCAGCCTCGGTGTGGCCTGGTCGCTCGAGTAGACCGCCCACTCGGGCCCGCAGGGGGAAAACCTGGCCCGGTCGTGCGAAGTCGGCTGATCGAGCGTTGTCGTCGACGAGCGCCCGCAGCGTGAGCGCACGGTCGTGGGCGCTGATCCCGGTGGTTGTGCCATGCCGGTAGTCGACCGAGACGGTGTAGGCCGCTCGATCCGACTCGGACAGGTCCTGGACCATGAGGGGCAGAGCCAGAGCATCGGCCCGTGCGTCGCCCAGCGGGGCCCGAATGAGACCACTGGTGTGGTTCACGAAGAAGCCGATCTTCTCCTCGGTCGCAAACTGTGCCGCCATCACCAAATCGCCTTCGGCCTGACGATCTTCATCGACGACAACGACGATTTCTCCCCGCCCGAGCGCCTCAATGGCTGCGGTTACCGCCGAGTTCTCTACCTCATCGATCCGGGACAACATCGATCCTCAGTGTGTCACCCAATCGGTTGATCGCCTCAAAGTTGCCCCGCATGAGCTGTGACATATCTCCAGCGCCAGGGCCACGAAATACGGGCGCGCCGTCGTCGCCGCCCATGATGGCGGCCCCCAGGTACACCACGTACTGGTCGATCAGGCCGTCGGCATGAAATCGATTGGCGACGGTGGCGCCGCCCTCGATGAGCAACTGGACCACACCGTCATCCCCGAGTTGTTGGACCAGCTCGGGCAGTGGCCCGCGGTACTGATCACACGGGTGAACCAGAGCATCGCTGGGGGCGGCTCCCAGCACGATCCGGCGAGGCTCCCGAGGCGGCAGTCCGTCGGGCGCGACGACGCCCCGGACGGTAAGGCGCGGATTATCGGCTCGAATGGTGCCCGCGCCGGCGAGAATCGCATCGCTCTGGGCTCGGAGGCTGTGAACATCACGCCGGGCAGCCTCACCCGTAATCCACTGTGAGCTCCCGTCGGCGGCTGCGGTCCGTCCGTCGATCGTGCTTGCCACCTTGTTCACCACCCACGGGCGGCCGATTCGCCGATGATGCAGGTAGGGCCGGAGTTGATGCTCGATCGATTCGGCCTGCACGCCGGATCGAACCTCGATCCCCGCCGCCCGGAGTCGGTTGATGCCTTCACCCGCAACCCGCTCATCGGGATCGGTCACACCCACGACCACCTCGGCAACGCCGGCGGCGATGATCGAGTCGACGCACGGCCCGGTTCGACCCGTGTGGGCACAGGGTTCCAACGTGACGTAGAGCCGGGAGCCCACGGCACGGCTTCCCGCTCGGTCCAGAACCACCCGTTCGGCATGCCGGTCGCCGGGGCGTTGGGTTCCGCCCTCGAAGCTCACCCCATCGGTTGTCACCAATACTGCGCCGACCCAGGGGTTGGGCGGAGCGAGCAAACGACTGTGTTCAGCCCGGGCGATCGCTCGGGTCATGAGTTCGTCGTCGTTCGACGGCGTCATCAGTGGGGTCGGCCCCCGCCGACCAGATCCACCGCGTGCGGGAGCACGTCGAGCACCGCTTCGAGTGTCTCGATGGTGCCGTTGGTCGAACCGGGCGTGTTGAGAATGACCGCCTCACCCCGGGTGCCGGCCCGAGCCCGGCTGAGACGCCCGAGCCCCTTTGGATTGCACAGGCGCATCGCTTCGGCCATTCCGTCGGCATGGCGTTCCAATGCCTCGCTGGTTCCCTCCGGAGTGAGGTCGCGGGGTCCGAATCCGGTTCCCCCGGTGGTGACGATGATGCCGTTGAACCCCTCGGCGAGGGCGATCAGGGTGTCGCGGACCGACTCGACACCGTCTGGGATCTGCCGCCTGTCAACGATCTGCCATCCGTCCGCTTCGAGGCGTTCGCTGAGCGCGTCACCGCTTGCATCCTCTCGGGTGCCGTGAATGACGCCGTCGGAAACGGTGACGACTTTGGCCAACTTCTGGGATTCGGTCACCGGTTCATTGTGCCCGCGCCCAGCGCCGGCACCCTCAACCGTGGTCGTGTTCCTCCATGCCGTGCACTTCCTGATGGGCAACACCGGCTGCGAAGTGGGAACGGTCCAGATCCTCAGCCTTCAGTGCATCGATCAGTTCGTTCAGGGCGTCCACGGTGGTTTCGGAGTCGGGCTGGTTGGAGAACATCTCGACATAGGGCGACACGATGGCCAGTTGTCGAATCGGCTCCATGTCTCCGGCGGTCAGTTCAATATCGATCTGATGGAGCATGTCGGCGATCTCGAGGATGGCATCGTTGTCCAGTTCCATCGAACCTTCATCCATGGAGTCCTCCTCCATGTCTTCCATGTCATGACCTTCAGCGTCATGACCTTCATCCGTGTCCTCGCCGTGGTCCATGTCCTCCATGTCCATATCGCCCATGCCGCCACCGATTGCTCGAACCTCCGCATCAAAGGCCAGCACCGCTCCATCGTCGGTGGTCAGTTCAACGTCGACTGCGTCAGTCGGAAAGCTGGCGGGATCGATGCCCAGCAACATCACGTGAGGGCCGCCGGGTTCGAAGACGAATTCGCCACCGGCCGGCACCACAAAACCCTCATCGACCTGCTGCATCGACATCGCACCATTGTCATCCATAAGCGTTTCGTGCAGTTCCACGGTGCCGGTCACCGATGACGTCGCCGAAACCAACCGCACGTCATCGTCACCGGGATTCGAGACCGTTCCGTACACGACGCCGACGGTCTGCCCCTCCGCAGGTTGACGCGACCATGCGTCGCTGATCGAGAGGGCGTCGCCGGACCCTGCCCCGGTTTCAGAATCGGACCCGCCACACGCTGCGCCCACGAGGGCGAGAGCTGCCACGATCAAGAGAAGATTTCTCATACATCCACTGTCGTCGGAGCCCTCGCAAGAGTTCCCAAGCGCCCCAAGATGCGTTACGGTCACACGCAACCGCTCCCTCGACTCCCGCTCGGGCCGGCGTCGGGCTGACTTGTTAGGAACAACATCAGATGCCACCGCTTCGAGTCCTGTTCGCTGATGCGATCACCGCCGATCGACTCTCCCCGCTCACCGACGACGGCATCGAGTGTGTCGTTGAACCGTCGCTGGGAGCCGAGGACCTTCCGTCCCGAATCGCTGGCTTCGATGGTCTGGTCGTTCGAAGCACGAAGGTCACCGGTGAAACGATCACCGCCGGGGACAACCTGCAGTTCATCGTCCGAGCCGGCGCTGGTGTCGACAACATCGACAGCCTCACCGCATCAGCGAACGGCGTATTCGTGTGCAACGTCCCCGGCCGCAACGCCGTCGCAGTGGCCGAGCTGACCATGGGACTCCTCTTAGCGGTCGACCGACGGATCGCCGACAACACGTCCGATCTCCGAAGCGGCGTCTGGGAAAAGGGCACCTACTCCAAGGCCGACGGCCTGCTCGGCAAGACGATGGGCATCGTTGGCCTGGGAGAGATCGGACTAGCGGTCGCCAAGCGGGCCAAAGCGTTCGGCATCACGGTGATCGCCGTTCGCAAGGATGGCCGAAGCGACGATGTCCTCCAGCGCATCCGTTCGATCGGCGTGAAGATGGTCGATGACATGGACGAACTACTGGCCCAGTCCGACATCGTCTCGCTTCACGTGCCGAAATCGCCGGCAACCGCCGGCATGGTCGACTCTGACTTCCTCGCCAAGCTACGCCCCGACGCAGTCCTCCTCAACACGAGCCGAGGCGACATGATCGACGAAACCGCGTTGCTCGACGCGCTCAATCGAGGACTGCGAGCCGGCCTCGATGTCTACGCGGACGAACCCAAATCGTCCTCAGGCACATTCGACTCGCCGATCGCGTCGCATCCCAACGTTGTCGGCACACACCACATCGGTGCCAGCACGGCCCAGGCTCAGCGGTCGGTGGCCGACGGAACCGTCGAGACGGTTCAGGCATTCGCCAAAGGTGCACCGATCAACATCGTCAACATGAACACCGCCCCTCGCGGCACCGCCAACCTGATCGTGAAACACCTTGACCGGGTCGGCGTACTTGCGTCGGTGTTCGAACTGTTGCGCTCGGAACATGTGAACGTCCAAGAGATGGAGAACCAGCTCTTCAGCGGCGAGAATGGCGCCGCAGTGGCCACCATCCACGTGAGCCGAACACCAGACTCCTCCACCATCGATGCCCTTTCGAATCTCGAACACGTCCTCAACGTGTCCCTCACCAACGCATAGGAAGAAACCGTGACCAACCTCCACGATCCGATCGCTCCGTTTCGGGCGCACAATTTCTGCGCCGGCCCCTGCGCACTGCCGGTCGGTGTTCTTGAAGAACTGGCAGCCGAGATGGTCGACTATCAGGGCACCGGCATGTCGCTTATCGAAATGAGCCACCGCGGTGCTGAATACGACGCCGTGCACCACGACACGATGGACCGGTTCCGGCGCCTCTTCGCCGTGCCCGATGCGTTCTCGATCCTGCTCCTGCAGGGCGGCGCCACCCTGCAGTTCGCGATGGTCCCGATGAACGCCTCACAACCGGACGACTCGATCGGCTACGTCGTGGGTGGAACCTGGGGCAAGAAGGCCGTCGCAGATGCGAAGATTCTGCGACCAAACACCTACGAAGCCTGGAATGGAAAGGAGGGAGGTTTCAGCGCCATGCCAACGCTGGATCAGCTCGACATCCAATCCGGCACCCGGTATCTCCACGTCACTTCGAACGAGACGATCGGCGGCATCCGAATGGCCAGCTTTGAGGACCCGGGCGTTCGGGTCGTCGCCGATATGAGTTCGGACTACCTGTCCCGCCCCATCCCCTGGGACCTCTTCGATGTTGTCTATGGCGGGGCCCAGAAGAATCTCGGCCCGGCAGGGCTGGCAGTGGTGTTTGTGCGTACCAGCATTCTGGAGGACGCACCGCAGAACCCGTCCTACCTGACCTACAAGAATCACGCCGACAACGATTCGCTCGGCAACACACCACCCGTGTTCCCGATCTGGGCCACCGGCAAGATGCTGGCGTGGATGGAAGATATGGGCGGCGTTGAGGCCATGCAAAGCAGGGCGGCTGCCCGTTCGGGTCAGGTGTACGACGCCATCGATTCCAGCGGCGGATTTTACACCAGCCCGGTCAACGCCGTCGACCGATCCCACACCAACGTGGTCTTCCGTCTCCAGAATGAAGATCTGGAGAAACGTTTTCTCGCCGAGGCAGCCGAACAGACGCTTCTCAACCTGAAGGGCCACCGTTCGGTCGGTGGCATCCGGGCCAGCATCTACAACGCCACCCCCGACGACACGGTCACCGCCCTGACCGACTTCATGTCCGCCTTCGCTTCCCGGGCCGGCTGACTTGGCTCGCGTCGCCCCGCTTCAGCTGCGGTTGGTCAGTCCCGACTGGGTCGATCGCGTGCCTTCTCCGGCCCACGATGCGCTCACACCTGCCGCTCGAATCGCACACCTGCGACGACTTCCCGATTCCTACCTCGGCGTCACCCGCGGCCCCGAGGACTACGAAGGCAACGAACCCCGATCCGCTGACGAACTGGTCGCAGATGGCAGGGTGGCCCTGGATCGATTGCTCGATCTGGGAGCGTTCGGTGAGGTCGGACCCGATCGCTTCTATGCCTACCGACTCGAACTCGACGGCTGGTGCCAGACCGGCATCGTCGGCGGCGTTCACATGGACGACTACGAGTCGGGAACGATCCGTATCCACGAGCAGGTCTACGCCGAACGAGCCCGCCATTTGGCGTTACACGCCGAGGTGGTTGGGGCTCAGAGCAGTCCGGTCGCCGTTGCCCATCACCCCAACCGCACGATCGCAACGATCCTCGAGGCAGTGCAGGAGACCACCCCCGAGCTGAACTTTGCAATGCCCGATGGCCTCGAACAGACCGTCTGGACCATCGATGACGAACATACCGCCAGCGTCCGCAGCGAACTGCAGGATGAACGCCTCTATCTGATCGATGGCCACCACCGGACCGCGGCCGCCGCGATTCGTTATGCGGCGGGCGGGCCGCCGTGGATGCTGGCGGCGCTCTTCTCCACCGACCAGCTTCAGAACCGGGCGTTCCACCGATTCGTGCGCCCGACGGTCGAGGCCCCGCTGGACTCACTTGCGGCGATCGAAGGTAGCGAATCCGGGCGTATCGGCGATGGAAAGGGCCACATCCAGATCTACCACGATGGCGAATGGTTGACCGTCCCCCACCAGGGTGCCCGCCGACCGCTGGAACGTCTTGATATGTGGCAGTTCGAGGAATACATCCGACCTCTGCTGGGTGACGACGCCACCGTGACCTATCAGATGGCTCCCGGCGATGAAGAGGAACTCCTCGAGTCCGTCGACGAGTCCGGACAACTTCTCGCCCTCATGACCGCCGTGACGATGCCCCAGCTGTTCGCGGTGGCGGATGCCGGCGACGTGATGCCCCCCAAGTCGACCTACTTCGAACCGAAGGTTCGCAGCGGAATCTTTCTACGCAGCCTCGCCTAGGCCACCACTAGACCACTAGGACGGACGGAGAAACGTCTGGCTCCACATGCCGTCGGTTTCGGCCGAGGGAATCCGCACCACGGGTTCACCGACGGTCGGCCAGTCCAACGTCGAGGCAACGTCGGTGGTCTCGGCCGTTGTGAGCGTGCAGACGCTGTAGATCAAACGGCCACCGGGCCGAACGTACTCTGTGGCAGCCGCCAACAGTTCGGTTTGCACCCCGCCAAGCCGCTCCGGGGCCGCCGCATCGATACGCCAGCGAGCATCGGGACGCCGGCGAAGACTGCCCAGACCGGTACAGGGCGCATCGAGGAGGACCGCATCGGCCACCCCGGGTCGGATCGGGAACGACCGGGCGTCGGCAGCGAGCGACGCCAACGATCCGTCGGTTCGTTTGGCGTTGCGGGCCATGAGCCGAGCTCGTTTCAGATGGAGATCACCACCGATGACGTTGGCTCCGGCCCCGGCCAGGCCGGTGGCTTTGCCGCCTGGCGCGGCACAAAGATCCAAAATCAACTCACCCGGCTGAGCGGCCACCATCTGCACGACCTCCTGGCTGGCCAGGTCCTGAACGTACCCGTCGGCCCGAACATGACTCACGGCTGCCCCATTCATCGACGCCATGGCTTCAACGGCTCGTTCGGATCCGAAGAGCTCCACAAAGGTGTCAAAGATCCAGTCCGGATAACTGAGCCGCACCGCATCGCTGGGAAAGTTCGTGGGCGCGTCGGCCACCCGTCGAAGTACCGCATTAACCAGACCTCGTACCCGCTTGCGGGAGGCTCCGACGGTTGCGTCCACCGCGGCGTGAGGTGGGGTCGCCATAAAGTGCAGCTGGTATGTCCCCATCCGCAGGATCGAACGCACGTGGGCGTCGACCTCGTCGTGAAGGAACTGGTCGATGAGGTGGTCGAGCGCCCGCCGCATGCGGGTCGTTCCGTACACCAGTTCCGTGACGAAACCCCGGTCGCGTTCGGACAGGCTGGCGCGGTCGATCATGGGTCCGAGGACCAGGTTGGCGTAGGCGCCACCGTTGGCGACCCGTTCCAAAGCGTCGCCTGCGATCCTGCGAGTCTCGATTCCAGCGCTCACCGTCCCAGCACCTCGCCCTCGGGCTGGGCGCCGTTCCACCAAGCTGCCACAGCCATGCGGGGTTTGTTGGCGGGCTGGACCTCCAGTAGTTCCAGCGAACCGTCGACCGTCGCGACGACGAACCGACCATCGCGTCTGGTCAGCGTGCCCGCCGGTAGATCGATCGAGGGACCGGGCCGGGCCGACCAAATCAGGAAACGCTCGCCACGAAGAACGGTGTGGGCCCGACCGACCCGAACCTGGGCATCGATCAGAGCGGCGGGGGTGGTCCAGTCGATGCGGCGATCCTCGGAGGTGATCTTGTGGGCGTAGTCCGGTTCGCCGACCTGCGGAGTTGGCTCATTCACGAGCCCGCCTTCCAGTGCGTGCAAAAGCAGCGCGGTGCCGCTATCGACCAACCGAGCGCGCAGCGACTCGGCGGTGTCGATCGGACTGATCGGGACGATGTCCTCGGCGTAAATCGGACCGGTATCGAGCCCGGCTTCCATCGCCATGATGGCGACGGCGGTCTCGGTATCGCCAGCCAGGAGCGCCCGCTCAACCGGAGCGGCCCCTCGCCAACGAGGAAGTTTCGAGAAGTGCAGGTTCACCATGGGGACGACGTCGAGAAGTTCGGCCGGAATGATCCGGCCATACGCCACGACCACACCGAGCTGGGCTCCAGACGTTTCGATATCAGCGAGGTCAGCCGAGACCGGAAGTCCAAGTTCCAGGGCTGCCGCCTTTACCGGGGACGGGCTGGCACCGCCGCCACGGCGCCGACGCGCGTCAGCTCGGGAGACCACCAGAACGACGTTGTAGCCGGCCCGGTGGAGGGCCCGCAGGGGCGGCACCGCCTCGTCGGGGGTGCCGAGGTACACGATCGGGGTGGACCTGTCGATCTGGGCTGTCACGAGAGGTAGGGCTTATTGCGGTCCGAGGAACATCTCGCGCACGGTGCGCATGGCTGCCTTGCGGGTATCACCTTCGAGATGATCGATGAGCAGCCGACCTTCGAGGTGGTCCATCTCGTGTTGGAAACAACGCGACAGGAGTTCGTCGGCCTCGATCGAGATCTCGTTGCCGTCCAGGTCGTATCCGGTGAGGTGGATCTCCTTGGGACGAACGATGTCCCACGACAAACCCGGCACGGAGAGGCATCCCTCTTCGAACACCCATTCACCGTCGGACTCTTCCACGACCGGGTTCACGATGGCGTGCGGGCCATCGCCGATGTCGTACACGAACAATCGCTTGCTGATGCCAACCTGAGGAGCGGCCAGCCCGATCCCGGGTTCCGCGTACATGGTGTCCAGCATGTCTTCGACGACCGAGATCAGCGTCCCGTCGATGTTGTCGACCTCGGCCGCTTTGGTACGCAGCACGGGGTCACCAAACTTGCGAATGTCGAAAGGAGCGTCGTCCTCAGTGGTTGTGAAACGGCCTCGCATCAGGGGGTAAGTGTACCGACCCGGCGACGTCCAACGGCTCCAGTATGCGCTCTGCCACAAAGCCCATCGGGTTCTCGAAGAGATGGACGAAACTGCGCGGGATCAACAGGCCGATCGAGGGGTAGGACAGCGCCTGATTCAGACCGAGCCGAAAGCCGGCCTTCGACGCAAAACCGTCCGCTCCCGCATCCCGGAACTTCTTCACATCCACCGGATTGGACGATGAGGAGACACCGATGATGATCTTCGACATTCCGACCCGATCGCGGAGTCGGGCACAGAGGTCGGAACCCTCACCGCCCACTTCGAGGTCCTGATCGAGCAGGACCACACCGATGGTCGGGTTGGACGAGAGCTGGGTAAACGCGTCGTCGGGCCCGGTCGCGGTGATGACCTTGGTCGGTGTGCATTTGCCGATCTGTTGGACCAGGCGTTGTCGCCACCGTGGTTCATCGTCAACCGCAAGAATCGTTACAGCCATCTGGTGTTTCTCCCTACCTGTGCGTCCGGGCTCCACCCGGAACTCCAACACTCCCCACTACCGCTAGTTGACGCATCAACAGGCGGGTAGATCCAACACCCTAGACCGCGAGGCGCACCTCTGCCACCACGACGGGTGGTCCTTTTTGAACTCATGGCTGAGCAGGGATTTCGGCTCGTGCCCGGCGCATCGATTTCGCGGTGATGAGGCGCTCAAACAGGCTGGTGAGGGTGTCGGCGTCGTAGGGCTTCACCACGAAGTCGATGGCACCCAGCTCCAGAGCCCGCTCCAACTTCTGCGGCTGATCGACCGCCGACACCATAAGAACCCGGGCGCCCGCATGAAACTCCCGAATGTCGGCCAGGGCCTCCAGCCCATCGCGGCGCGGCATCACCAGGTCCATGGTGACCAGATCGGGGCGCAGGTCCCGGTAGAGACCCATCGCTTCCACCCCGTCAGCGGCCTCACCACACACCGTCCAGCCTGCGTTCTGAGCGATTTCGGCGATCTGGTGACGTTGCAACTTTGAATCGTCGACGACGAGCAGGCGGGGTCCGCTGGGCCGAATCGACCGGGCTCGACCGGCGAGGTTCCGTACCGCCGACTCGATCGTGGTCTCCTCGACGATGGTCGTCTGCGGCGCCAGCCGTTCGATCCGGGCGGCCTGATAGACCCGCGCCTGTCGATCTCGATGGGTGGCCCGAATCTCTGCCGCCAACTCGGGCCGGGCAGCCGCCAACTCGAACACCCGCTGCACGCTGACATCGACGACGACGGACTCGGACTCGGCCACGATCGAAACCAGCGATGGGCGCCCGCCGTCCACCATGTGTTCGCCGAAGTAGGTGCCCGGCTCGAGTCGGTAGGCCTGAACCGGGGCGCCTTCGGTCGGATGCGGGAAACGAGCTACGAGGAGTCCCTCGAGCACCATCGACATCGTGTCCAAGCGGTCTCCGACATCCACCAGCGTGGTCCCTGCTTCAACCAATCGAATCGCCATCTCATGGTCCAGCGCTCCGACCAACTCGTCGTCGAGTGGCGCCATGAGCCGGTTGAGTCGAAGCAGATCATTTCGGTCCTTTTGGTCGTGGACCACCGGTACGTGGGGAAGATCGCGGGGACTTACCGTGATCGGGAGGGCGATGCCCAGCCCTGCCGCTTGGAGGTGATCGATAACCGAGGTGATGACCCTCGATTTCGCTTTCTTGGGTGAGACCGGCGCATACGGGAGCATCCACCAATGCACCAGATAGTGGGTCCCCTCCTGATTGGTGTCGCGGATAACGACCGCCGGTGACGGCTCTTCAAGAATGCCGTCGTCTCCAACGACGGACTTCATCGCAGCTTGCAGCATGCGAAACCCACGGGCCGGGGTGACGTCGTATTCGAGAATGAAGTTGTGACTGAACCGAACCGGCCGGCCGTCCTCGGAAAGGTTCATGAATTGGGCTCGGCCCAGTTCGCCGTTGGGTATGTACATGACCTCGCCGGCTTCGGTCCGCAACTGCACGGTCCGCCACGTCAGCGCCATCACCTCGGCCTGGGTTTCGTCGTCTAGGCGCAACCAGTCCCCGACCCGAAACGGGTGATCGACGTGTATTGCGAAGCCGACGAAGAGGTCGAGAATGATGCTCTGGAGGGCGAGTCCCAGGATGATGGTGACGATGCCCGAGGTGGCGTACAGCGGTAGGAGCGAAGCATCAAAGGCCGTTTGGGCGATGATGCCGATGGTCGCCAGAAACAGGACGGCGCTGAATACGTCGGCGAACAGCTTCGGCATCGGCGCACCGGTCCACTGCTGGCAGACCGCATCGAAGACGTATCGACGGCAGATCCAGTTCACCAACTGGAACAGTCCGACCCAGAGCACGATCCATGCCACCGGGGCGACCCACCGTCGCGCTGACGCGCTGGTCGGATCGAGATCCAAAGATTCTGAAGCCAGATAGGCGCCCGCGACGGCCGCAAAGATGAGTGGTCGTAGACCCTTCAGTCGTTGGCCCGATCGGTCAGCTGCGAACATTGCGTTCCGCCTGAGCGATCATGAACGGGGCGATGTCATCGACGCCCAAAACATGGTGGGCCAACTCGTTGTCGACCACAGCTCGGGGCATGCCATAGACGCGGCTGGTCGCTGCGTCCTGAGCGATCACCGTTCCCCCCACCGACCGAATTCGACGAGCCCCGGCGCACCCGTCGGAGCCCATGCCGGTCAGCACCAGCAGCGCAGTTGCACCACCGACGACCTTCGCTGCGGAGAACGCGAGCGGGTCGATCGCCGGGCGGCAGCCGTTCACGGGTAGACCGTCGGAAAGCACAGCCTCAAGAGCGGATCGGGTTCGGTATCTGACGCCGACGTGTCGACCCGCGGGCGCCAACCGCACCTCACCCGGGGCCAGTGCGGTGCGATGTCCGGCGAGCCCGACCTTCACCGAACTCACCCGGTCGAGCGCCCGCGCCAGTCGAACCACATAACCAGCCGGCATGTGCTGGACGATCAGCACGGGTACCGGAAAGTCAGCGGGGAGTTTCGGGATGATCCCGCGCAACACGTCGGGCCCGCCCGTTGAGCAACCCACAACGAACAGGGCGAGTGATGGGTCATCGGCACGGCGCCGGACCGCACGTAACCTCTCGCTAATCACGTGACGCCTTCGTCGGCGTCGCTGGCCATGACCAGAATCGCTTCACAGGTCGGTACCCAAACGACGACGATTTCTCCGCTCTCGCACCAGAGGCGATGGTCGGCGATCCAGCCGCGATCGCCGAGGGCCTGGCCACCGACGGCGAGCTCAACCATGACCTCGACCGAGGCCCGAAGAAACCGCGGCGGCGATGGCAGAAAGCTCCGGTCGCTGAGTCCGTCGGAGGCCATGCCGTGGCGCACACCGTTCAGATAGGCAGACCCGATGATGTTGGCAGCCTCCTGGGCGCGGCCCTGAACGGTGAGGTTTTCGCTCGATGGCAAACCGGTGAGCAGTTCGGCGATGTCGTCGAACGTATCGCGGCGACAGCCGACCAGCATGGTGCCCTCAAGGCCCTCGTGGGTGTCCATAACGGCGGCAACGTCCAAGCCGTCCACCTGACGACCGGTGGGGTCGCATCGCAGGTCCAACGAATGGGACCACTCCGATTCACCGGCGATCAGTGACACGGCACCGACCGCAGTATCTCCTGCAACCCTCATCACGTTCTCGATTCGACGGCGGGCGTCGGGATCGGTCATCAGATTGGCAACCGACACCGCAGCACGTTCGGCTCGTAGCGTTGTCACGGCATCCCGCCGATCATCGCCGACGTGTCCACGATCAATGCGACGTTGCCGTCGCCGAGGAAACTGGCGCCGCTGAGGCCGCGCCGGGTGCCAAGCCCGCCACCTATCGACTTGATCACCAGATCCTCGGTGCCCACCGCCGAATCGATCAGACACGCGATCTGTTTCGAACCCGTCGTCAGAACGGCGGCAAGTCGCTGACCACCCTCGGGTTCCAGAACGTCCAGACTGAGTCGAGCCCGGATGTCCACCACCGGAAGGAACTCACCGCGCAGCAGCATCGTGGATTCATCTCCCACCGGCGTGATCGTCACGTCGTCGATGCTGACGACCTCTCGTACGTCCTCGATCGGGATGCCGAGGTAGTGGTCACCGACCCGGACGATCAGGCTGTGAACAATCGCCATCGTCGAGGGCAGCCGCAGCGAAATCTCCGTGCCATGGCCGGGCTCGGTGGTCAACTCGACGGTTCCATGCAAACGCGAAATCATGGATCGAACGGCGTCGAGGCCGACACCCCGACCCGATAGTTCGCTCACCTCATCCCGGGTGGTGACACCCGGAAGGAAGAGAAACGACACCAGCTCGTCCCGGTCCAACTGGGACGCCCGTTCGGCATCCAACCGACCGTCGCTAACAAGTTTGCCGCGCACGGCGTCCAGGTCGATTCCCCGACCGTCGTCGGACAACGTCACGACCACGCTGTTGCCCTGCTGGGACGCACTCAAGAGCAGTTGACCCCGTGGTGGTTTCCCCAGCCGTCGTCGCTCTTCCGGAGACTCCAGGCCGTGATCGATTGCATTTCGGACCAGGTGGGTCAGCGGATCCGCAAGGCCGTCGATGAGCCGTTTGTCGACTCCGGTCTGCTCCCCCCGTATCGACAGGTCGACCTCTTTACCCGAACCGAGGGCTGCGTCGCGGACGACCCTTCGAAACCGACGGAACACCGATTCGAGCGGCACCAGCCGAAGGTCGATGGTGGCTTCCTGAAGTCGGCCGACGACCCCCGAGACATCATCGCTGACCCGGAGAAGTTCAGATCGGAGCGCCGACTGGGACGGATCGAGAGCCTGGGCGACCGATCCCACGGTGTCGTTCAAGCGGGCTCGAACCGTGACAAGTTCGCCAGCCAGATCGGCCAGTACATCCAGAGCGGCCACACCGACTCGAAGCGACATCGAATGAGGTGTCGAGGTGTCGGGTTCGGGCGGTGCAGGAGGTGGGGACACCGGCCTGCTGGGGGTGGCGCCCAACTCCCAGTCGATGACGCCGACCATGTCCAACGCGGCACCGAGATCGACCCGCGTCGCTGCTTCCAGCAGCGGAACATCCATAACAAAGTCGGCCGTAGCAAGGTCCTCGGGGGCCGGGTCGGGCGCGCCCGTGGCAACCAACTCATTGATTCGCCGCAGGATGGCACGGGCCTTGAGGTCCACCAATGGCAGGGTGTGATCCATCCGGATCCGGAGCAGATCGACGGCCTCGGTTCGTAGGAGGTTCGATACGCGCTGCCCACCAAGCGCCTCGTCGAGCGTCTCCGGTTCTGAGGCCCGGACGACGAAGGCACCTATCCGATCGAGAAGGCCAGCGACATCAGAATCATCGGTCTCGCCCAACCCGTCGAGCCCATCGACATGTGATCGAAAGTGATCGTTGCAGGCGAATGCCAGAGCGAGGAGATCGCTGGGGACGTCGCGACCCGAGTCACGCACTGCGGCAAGAGCGTCCTCCAACCGATGGGCGAGGGCGTGTACACGCGAGTGTCCCATCGCCGCGGCGGCGCCTTTCAACGAGTGCAGATGTCTGAAGGCCGCCGCGATCGTTTCGGGGTCGTGGGAACGTTCGAGCGCCAGGAGCGCAGAATCCAACCCCTCGACGTGTTCCTCGATCTCAGATCGGTAAAGCTCGGTCTCACCGTTGGCGAAGTCGGTCATCGAGCCGACCATCGATAGCAGTGGGCTCCAATCGGCTCGAACCGGGATCCGAGCACCATTCCGTCATTCGCACCCAGCACGAGAACACCTCCCGGTTTCAGAGCGGCTTCAATGTTGTCTATGACCCGCACCGCGGCGCTGTCACTGAGATAGAAGAAGAGATTGCGCAGCACGACGACGTCGAACTGACCGAATCGAGGCGCGTCGAGCAGGTTGTGGATCGCAAACGAGATGTTGGGCAATTCGTCGGGCCGGACGACCAGAGCTCCGTCGTCGGAATCGAAGAAACGTTCGGCTCGGGACCGGCCCAGTCGGGACTCGGCAATCATGGGATATCGCCCGTTCTGGGCCGTCTCGATGGCACGGCGACAGATGTCGGTCCCCAGCAGCTGGAACGCTGGCCTCGGACCCCTCTCTGCAGGCCGATCGATCAACTCTCTGACCATCATCCCGAGGGTCAGCACTTCTTCACCGCTGGCACAGGCCGCCGACCAGATTCGAACCGGACCGGGAGCCCCTACAGCCAGCAGCGGGTCGAGCACGTGGTCCCCGACCAACTGGAGCTGGCGAGTTCCCCGGAAGAAGGATGTTTCCCGATTGGTGGCCAGGGCGATGAACTCGTCGCGATCATCGGCCATGGTTCGACGCGACAACGACCTCAGGTAGTCCTGGACCGACTGTTCCTGAGCCGAAGCTCGGGCGTGAGCAAATGCGGTCAAACGACCGATGCGACTCTCCCCCGGTCTCAAGCCGGTGAGCCGTTCGAGCGTGCGGATCAGAACCTGTGTGTCGGATGATCGTGTTGACCGTTGCACCGGCGCGTTGACACCGCTCGAAACCCCGCCGAAACTCACGAGTCGGCCTCGAACGCGTACTGCCCGATCACCTGCTCCAGCTCCGAAGCACTCACGCGCATCCGTTCGGAGTTCTCCGCCATGGCGACCGCACTTACCGCGTTGGCGTCGGAGACGTCGGCGATCTCCGCCACGGCGGCATGAATCTCCTCGGCGCTGATTGCCTGAAGCTCGGAACTGGATGCGATTTCGGCGACAGCTGTAGCGGTCTGCTTCACCGAGTCGGAGATCTCCCGGAGGGCCTCACCGACCCGACGCGAAAGGCTGGCCCCCTCGGACACACGATGGTTCGACTCCTTGATCAGCTTCGTGATCTCCCCCGCAGCCTCGCCGGTTCGTTCGGCCAACTTTCGGACCTCATCGGCCACGACGGCGAAACCTCGTCCATGTTCGCCCGCTCGGGCCGCTTCGATCGCAGCGTTGAGAGCGAGAAGGTTGGTCTGCGATGCGATCTCGGTAATCACCTGGATGATGTCGCCGATCTGCTCGCTCGACCGTTCGATCAGCATCATGGCCGAGATCGATTCATCGACCGACTCTCGACCGCGCTCGGCCAGCTCCTCGCTATCTATCGCCTGATCCCTGACCGAGCCGGCACTGGTAGCGATCTCCTGGATGGATCCCTTCAGCTGCTTCATCGAAACGGTCATCTCTTCCACGGCTGCGGCTTGGCTCTGGGCGCCGAAGCTGAGCTCGGACGCCCGTCCTGCGATGGATGCGGAGGACTCGGTTTGTTCGGTGGTGATGCGACCGGCCTTCCCAACAACGGCCCGAAAGGCGGCGAGCATCGACCCCAGGTGGCCGGCCAACTCCGACATCTCCTCGTTCTCGGTGTCGGGCACCACCACGTTCAGGTCGCCCGCCGTCGCAACGCGGGTCACGTCGATCAGCGCAGCAACCCCTTCGCTGAGCTGCTGTTCCGATTCTTCGAGCTGGCCCATCAGGTCCATCTCCCGACGTTCCCGTTCCACCTGGTCGGTCACCACATCCCAGTTCGCCATGACTCCGACAAACCGGTCGTCGGCGTCGAAGAGCGGCACCGCGGTCAGATCGATCCATTCGGGTCCCACCGGGGCACGTACCTGGTGAGGCAGGTTGGCCGGGTCGTTGAGAATGCGATGTTGGTAGGCCGGGTTTCGGTGGAAGACGTCGATCGACTGCCCGATCATTCCTTCCGCCGGAACCGGGATGAGATGCTGAAGCTTCTTGAACATGTCGACCGACGCCGGGTTCAGGTATCGAATGATGTAGTTCAGATCCGTCACGATGATCCGGATCGCAGAGCAGTCCAGCATCCGGGCGAACGACAGACCATTCAGAACCTCATCTGGCGCCTCGATTGACGCATTGTTGATATCGGCACTGTCGATATCAGCACTGTCGACATCTGCACTATCGAGATCGATCGTGGTCATTGGTGCGCTCCCTCTGAGGTCATGGTGAGCAGGTCGTTGAGCAACTCGGAGGGCTGTATCCCGATACAGACATCGTCTTCGAGGAGCAACGGCGAGCGGTGGGTGAGCAACTCGGCGCTCATGCCGAGCTTGGGGTGCGATGGCGTCCTCACGGCGAACGATCCCTCGCCCACGTCGAGAATCGTCGCGAAGTGATCCCGGAATTGCTCGAGATCGCTGTTCGATGTCGCCGGTGTAGCAGTGCACCATTCGGTCACGTCGTACAGCGGCAGCAGGACACCCCGAACGGCTACGGCACCAAGAAGCAAACGAGATACTCGGGGCAGTGCGGTGATGGAAACCACCGCGACGATTTCACGAACGCTGCTCGAATCGATGACCAGCCGATGACCCTCAAGATCGAGCACAACAACGAGTCGTTCATCGCCAACAACGGGGGCGGCCGGACTTGCGTCGATCAGGTTCTCCATAACGTCCTCCACAGTGATGAGGCACCGCCGCGTCAGTTACGACCACGGGTAGTGCCTGACCCACGACTCCGAGCGCAAGTCTGCCCATGCTTAGACATGCATGTCAACCTGTGGTGAAGGTTTGGGGTGAGGGAGCTGAGAGCACGCACGGACCGACGGCCACAACCCGTAGGTGAGAGTTTTCTACATCTGCAACGAATCGTTGAGCCACTCCGGAAGATCGTCCGTCGAGACCACGGCGGACCACTGTGTACTTCTGGTGAGGGCCACGAAGAGCAGAGCATCTCCACCGTCATCGGCCTGAAACAATCCGGGCTCCACGACGATCGCCACGTCGAATTCGAGGCCTCGACACTCGCGGGCCCGAACCGACATCAGGTCATATCCCGACGCCTCCGCTGCCGCACGACCCGCAGCACAGGCGCGTTCAACAACGGCGGCGATCTCATCGGGGGCGATACAGGCAACGGTGCGTTGCGCTGCGGTGGCAGGACGTTCGCGCAGGAGCCGTTCGATCGTTTCGGACAGATCCAACTCGAGCGATTCCACTTTGACCGCTGGGGTCGGGATGCCGGAGTGGCGAATGGCCGTGGGCATCGTGAGGTGGGGTGCGTACTGGGCCAACGCAGCAGCAGCGGGCACCAGAACCTCGTGGGGTGACCGGTAGTTGATCGACAACTGCATCTCGTTGATCGGCCCAATCCTGGGAAGAATGTCCGACCACTTCTCGACCGGCGTAAGGGTCCGCTGCGCCAGGTCACCGACTGCGGTGATACAGCCGGGTTCGGCCCGCCGGACCACCATGCGCCATTCCATGGCGGACAGATCCTGAGCTTCGTCGACGATGACGTGCCCGAAGCGGAACGATCGCTCACCGGCCGCCAACTCGACCACGGTGGCGCCGTCGAGTTCGAGGTCGTCGACCACGTCGGGCGTCAATTCGGTTGGATCCACATCGCCGACCATGGCGGCGCGATCACCTTTGAATCGGTCCACCATCGTGCCCGGATCAGGCGTGCCGTCGTCCTGAAGAGACTCGAGCGACTCGGCTTCGACCGAACCCTCGGATGGGGTCGTGTCGAGGTCGAGGGTTCCGACAACCCTCGACCCCCGGATGATGGTTCCGTCGTCGGACATGACCGACTCAGCTTCATCCAGTGCTTCGGCGAGCTCGAACTCGTCCTCTACGTCCCGCTCCCGACGTCGGCTGCTCTCGGTCAGTTCGACCGCCCGCTGTCCGAGCATCGACTGGAGTTCATCGAGCAGCGGAACATCGGCATCGGACCACCGTCGCTTGGCGAGGTCACGCTCACGGGCTCGGGGTCGGGCGATCGACTCAATTTCTTCGGCGCACAGGTTGGCGGCTCGGCCAGCACTACGTCGCAACGCCGAAGATCCGAGAACGTCGTTGAGACACTGTTCGGGGGTGAGGGTGGGCCAGTGGGCGAGCAGATATTTGCGCACATCGTCGTGTCGCACGAACGACGCCGTGGCCTCTTCGACCGAGAAGAACGACGGGTCATACACCGCATCGACCAACGCATCGATCAGGCCGAGTCGGAACTGTTCGGCACCGTCGTTGTGGGTGGCGGTGCGTCGAGCTCGATCAAACAATCGCTGGCACAGCTTGGCGCTGAGCACCACGCGACGCGAGCCGTAGTACAGGCGGAGTCCGGTCGAGGGCCGCCGTTGGCGGTCGGCCACCGCTTGCACCAGGAACCGCCACATCTCGGGCTGGCCCTTGAGGCGAGCGACGGCGGCGGACTCTCGATGGCCTCGGATCGACGGAAACAGTTCGGCTGGGATGGCGCTCACCACGCCGGTTTCGCCGAGGCTGGGTAGAACGTTCGCCACGTAGCGAAGGAAACGTTTCGTAGGGCCAACGATGAGAACGCCGCGATCGGACAGTTCCTCCCGCTGGTCATACAGCAGGTAGGCGGCGCGATGGAGGGCAACGACGGTCTTCCCGGTTCCGGGCCCACCCTGCACGATCAACGGGACCGAAGCCGACGCCCGGATGATCGCGTCCTGCTCGGCCTGAATCATCGCCACGACCGGTTTCATCTGGCCCTGGGTTGGTGCGCTGACCGCAGCGAGTACGGCCGCTTCCCCTCGAAGGGTTGTGGCCTCGGTGAGGGCATCCAGATCCAGAACGTCGTCGGAGTATCCGGTCAACTCGGCGTCGGCCCCTCCGTCGCCGTAGTGAAACTGACGACGGGACCGAACCGAATGGCGGTCGAGCGGTGTGGCCCGATAGAACGGGACCGACGCCGGGGCTCGCCAGTCGATCAGCAGGGTGTCATCACCGTCGAACACGCTGAGTCGTCCGACGTAACTCTTCTCGCCATCGTCGGTGGCGAATCGGCCGAACGCCAACGCCGTTCCCTGACCCTCCAGTTCACGGACCCGATTGGCGGCATGCATGGCCCGAATAGCAGTCTGTCGAACCTGGGCGGCTCGAACCGCCGTGTCGGCTTCTGCATCTTCGTCAACGATGTCGCGAATACCCTCGGCCGCAGCGTCGGCTGCCTCTACCCCCAACAGCCGAGCAGACTCCTGTGCCCGTTCGACGTGGTCTCGATGGGCCGAGCGAACCGACGCCAGATACCGGCGCTCGGCATCGAGTTCGTCATCCGAAGCCATCGCCCCCAATGATACTGGTGCGGTTCTGGGTGCCCCTCAGCCGGCGGCGCGCAGCAGTCGGGTGATCCCCGGGTTACCGCCCAGGGCAGAGGTGAGCGAGATCGGCAGTTCGTGCGCCAGGACGTCCCACATTCGATCCAGTAGTTCGGCCTCCATCACATCGATCACCGTTGGATGTCCAGCGGCCGAACGTCGGAGTTGATCGGCGACCGACCGCACGCCAAGAAGGGTTGCCCCGACGCCCAGATCAAGTGGGGCGGCGCCGGCCGCGCGTGCGGCGCGAACGCGGTCTTCGGTGTCCATGGCGATCCGCTGCACCAGCTCGTCGACCAACTCGTCGTATTCGGCTCGGCCCGCCCTGGCATTGCGCAGCAGCAGGGTCTGGGTTGCGGACCGTCCCGCCCGCGAGGACAGATGCACG
>CALGOA010000041.1 GCA_937958015.1 uncultured Acidimicrobiales bacterium
GGCACCAATCCCGGACAGGTCGCCCCGCTGGCCGGCACCGTGCCCAACCCGGCCGACTTCGCGGACGCGTCGGCTGCGAGCGCAGCCGAGCGAGCCCTCGAGTACATGGGGCTCACGGCCGGCACCGCCTTTGCCGACGTCGCCGTCGACACGGTCTTCATCGGTTCCTGCACCAACAGCCGGATCGAGGATCTTCGTGAGGCGGCCAGTGTGGCCAAGGGCCGCAAAGTGGCCGAGGGAGTACGGACCCTGGTGGTCCCCGGCTCCCACGCAGTGAAGGCTCAGGCCCACGCCGAGGGACTCGATGTGATCTTCACCGAAGCCGGCTTCGACTGGCGTGAACCCGGCTGTTCGATGTGCCTGGCCATGAATCCCGACAAACTTGCCCCCGGAGAACGATGCGCCTCCACGAGCAATCGGAACTTCGAGGGCCGACAGGGGCGGGGCGGACGCACCCACCTCGTCTCCCCCGGCGTCGCCGCCGCAACCGCCGTCCTCGGCCGGTTCGCCCACCCCAACGATCTGGAGGCATGACCATGGAAGCAGTACAAATCGTCACCGGAACCGCGGTCCCACTCGATCGCTCCGACGTCGACACCGACCAGATCATTCCCAGCGATTGGTTGAAGCGAGTCGAGCGCACCGGGTTTGAGAAGGGTCTGTTCTCCGAATGGAAGGACGATCCCTCCTTCGTCATGAACGATGAGCGCTTTGCGGGAGCGTCGATCATGGTTGCCGGCGAGAACTTCGGAGTGGGATCCAGCCGCGAACACGCCGTCTGGGCGATCCAGCAGGGCGGCTTCAACGCCGTCATTTCGCCCCGTTTCGGCGACATCTTCCGGAACAACAGCACGAAGAACGGTCTGATCCCGGTTGTTCTCTCAGCGGCAGAGGTACGCACGCTGATGGACGCAGTGGAGGCCGACCCGGATCTGGAGATCACTATCGATGTCGCCCGGCGCACGGTTGAGGTGCCCTCCATTGGATTCGAAGCGGGTTTTCCGCTCGACGATGCCACGCAGGAGCGATTCCTTCAGGGCCTCGACGACATCGGCCTGACCCTGCGCCACGCCGAAGCGATCACGGCCTTCGAAGCCACCCGATAGGTAGCTCGGGGCGTCTGAGCCCCTGCACAAACGACCAGTGGACACCGTCTGACGTTATTCGGGTAACTCTTTTCTGCTCAGTCGGGAACCAGAGCGCGCCGATGTACGTCTCATGGGTATGAGTCGGTCAAGAAACATCGCAGCAATCGCCCTCGCCATCACCCTCGGAGCGGTCGGTTGCACCTCAGACGACCCGGACGCTTCGGCACCAAACACCACGATCGGAAGCGAGAACCTGAGCAGTGAGAACATCCTTCTCACCTCCGGGCTCCAAACCGTCGGCGACTGCGACGCACTGCTGACCCGATTGGTCGACGAAGGCCTCGAGCGGGTCGGACCCTACGGGTTCGGCCAGGGCAACTACTGGTTCCGCGGCGGTGGCGTCCTGCTTCAGGGCGAGGACGCTATGGAGGAATCGATCGACTTCGCCCAGGCTGACGATGCATCGGCGCCGGCTGCCGATGAACGGGCCTCCAATGGCGATGAAGGGGGCGGCATTTCGGGCACGAACACCCAGGAAACCGACGTCGATGAGGCCGACATCGTGAAGACCGACGGCGACCGGATGGTGATCGTCGGCAACGGCAAGGTACAGATTCTCGACATCAGCGACGGTGCTGCGAAGCTGGTCCATTCAATCAAGATCGCCGAGTACGGCGGCGGCGGAGAGCTGTTTCTGAACGGCGACACGGCCCTGTTGATGAGCACAACGTGGGTGGAGCAGGCGTTCCCTCTCGCGGGCGATCTAGCCCGGTCATCGATTCGCCCCGCTGGAACCGAAGTCACCCGCATCACCACGATCGATCTGGCCAACGGCACCACCGGTCGAGCGGTCGAGTTCGAGGGCAACTATCTGGCCGCCCGCGAGGTCGACGGCTCCGTTCGAATCGTCATCCGCGCCGGGATGGGCAACTTTGGTTGGCTGTTCCCCTCCAACCCCGACACCGAGGATGCTGCGACCGAAGCGAATAAGGCTCTGCTCCGCCAGAGCACCATCGGCGACTGGCTGCCCGCCTACCGGGTCCTCGAAGGCGGCGAGAGCGTCGATGCCGGATTGTTGTTCGACTGCGACCGCACCCACCTGCCGATGGACTTCTCAGGTTTCGGCACGATCGGCGTTCTCACCGTCGATGCCAATGACGACTTCGCCCTCACCGACTCGCTCGGCGTCGTCACCGACGGTCAAACCGTCTACGCCTCGACCGAACGACTGACGGTGGCAACGCCCCAGTACCCCGAATGGGATCCACAAACCGGTGAGGCGGTCGATGGCGACAAGATCACCACGGCACTCCACACCTTCGACATCACCGATTCGAGTCGCACCGAATACGTCGCTAGCGGCGAGGTGGAAGGCACGATGCTCAATCAGTACTCCATGAGCGAACACGACGGTTACCTACGCGTTGCGGTGACCGGGCAGGTTGGGACCGAATGGAACGACACCGCAAGTTCGATCATCGTCCTCACCGAACAGGATGGAGCTCTGGTTCCAACCGGACGGGTGGATGGTCTCGGCGAGGGCGAACAGATCTTCGCCGTGCGGTATCAGGGCGACCTCGCCTACGTGGTCACCTTCCGACAGATCGACCCCCTGTACGCGATCGACCTGTCCGACCCCAACGCTCCGGTCACCCGGGGTGAGCTGAAGATTCCCGGCTTCTCCAACTACCTGCATCCCGTCGGTGATGGGCTGCTCTTGGGTATCGGCCAGGACGCCACCGATGACGGCCGAACCACCGGCGCCCAGGTCTCACTGTTCGACGTTTCCGACCTTGAGAATCCCACCCGGATCGACACGTTGGCCCTCGGAAGCGAGTCGAGCAACTCACCGGTTCAGTGGGACGCTCGAGCCTTCACCTGGTTCGATGGCACCGGCATCATCCCCGTCGACTCGTGGAACTGGAACGAAGACGGAGACGGCAACTCGGCCAGCGCTCAGATGGTTCGGGTCGAAGACAACACCCTGGTCGACGCAGGCCGCGTAAGCCACGCATCGGTCCGAGACTGCGAAATCTACGAGGAGGAATACCTCGTCGAAGAAGGGTTTGAGACCGAAGACGCCGAAGCGGAGTTCGCTGAGTCGACCCAACCGGCGGAGGAATACTGCTGGAGCCACTCCCCCAGCATCATTCGTACGGTCGTGGCGAACGGGACCCTGTACACCATCTCTTATGAAGGTCTCCAGAGCTGGGACTTTGACACCCTGGCCCCCGGCCCCTGGCTCAGCTTCAACTAACCCGCATCGATCAGATTCGCATCGTGCCCCGCAGGGCAGGATGCGAATCTGATTCGTTTTGAGACCTAGACGCTGACGACGTCGACGGCGGTAATGCCGTCCTGGCTCCGCAGTTGGGATCCCAGCGACTCGTCGAAGGGCTCCTCGGTGGTGATCACCATGAGCGCCGAGTTGTCATCGTCGCTGCGCCCGACGTTCATGTCGTTGATGTTCACACCCTGCTCACCCAGGATCGTGCCGACGATTCCGATCATTCCGGGCCGATCATCGTTTCGGATCAACAGCATGTTGTTGGCGGTGGGAACGTCGATGTCGTGGTCGTCGAGTTTGACCACCCGCGGCTCGTCCCGCAGGCCCATCACGGTTGCCGAAATGGATCGCCCGCCACCGGTGAGGGTGAGCAGGCTGACGTAGTCACGGGAGTGAGCGTTCGCGACAACGTTCAACTGAACGTTCTGTTCACCGAGAACCGTGCGGGCGTTCACGTAGCTCACCGGTTCGCCATTGTTGCGAAGCAGTCCCTTTGCTGCAGCCAGCGTGACCAGCCGGTCGTCATAACCACCCAGTTCGCCTTCGAGGGTCAGAACGACCCGGTCCGGCAGCTTTTCGACCAGGCCGGCAAAGAGTGCACCAACCTGTTCGGCGACGGCCAGGAACGGCTTCACGGTGCCCGGAACTTCACCGGCGTCGACATTGACGGCGTGAGGTACGAAGTCGCCCGAGAGCGCCAACTGCACCTGCTCGGCGATCGTGACGCCGGCCCGATCCTGGGCTTCGCGAGTGGAGGCTCCGAGGTGGGGAGTCACAACAACGTCGGGGTGACCGAACAGCGGTGACTCGGTCATCGGCTCGGAGGTGAACACATCGAGGCCGGCGCCGCCGACCTTGCCTGACTGAAGTCCCTCGTGCAGTGCAACCTCGTCGACGATGCCGCCGCGGGCCACATTGATCACGCGAATGCCCTGCTTGGCCTTGGCTAGGAAGTCCGAACCGATCAAGCCGATCGTCTCGGGGGTGCGGGCCACGTGCACGGTGACGATGTCGCTCTCGGCCGCAAGTTCATCGAGCGACAGGAGGCGAACGCCGTACTGCTCGGCCCGCTCGGGCGAAATGAACGGGTCATACCCGACCAGCTTCATATCGAACGCCCGCGCCCGCTGGGCGACGAGGGACCCGATTCGGCCCAGGCCAATGATGCCGAGCGTTTTGCCGCCCAGTTCCATACCGGTCCACTTGCTTCGTTCCCATCGGCCCTGCACCAGAGCGCTATGGGCCTGGGGTGTGTTTCGGGCAGAAGCGAGGATGAGAGCCATCGTCTGTTCGGCCGCACTGAGAACGTTCGACAGCGGAGCGTTCACCACCATCACGCCTCGTGACGTCGCCGATGCAACGTCGACGTTGTCGAGACCGACGCCGGCCCGTCCGACTACCTGCAGATCCCGTCCGGCGTCGAGCATCGCTGCAGTCACCGTGGTGGCCGAACGAATGATCAGGGCGTGGGCACCGGGGATCACCCCGTGAATCTCTTCGGGAGACAGTCCGATCTGGACATCTACCTCGTGGCCGGCATCTCGGAGGAGATCCAAACCTGACTCGGCCAATTTCTCGGTGACTAGGATGCGCGCCATGCATCAAGGATGACCCGATCAGGCCGGCGATTGCACCTCTATCAACCAAAGATGGCCAATGTCACTCGGAGTCCTAAATCGAAAGCCGTGACGCCAACTCGGCCGCCGCATGACGACCGCTCAGAAATGCACCCTCAACCCGTGCCTCGCCAAACGCATCGCCGGCCAGGATCACCGGTGCGCTGGTGGTGGGAATCGACAGGAATCTCTCCGGGTGGCCGCTTCGTGGGGCCGCATATCGCCACTTCTTCACCTGGATGGCCGTGGGTGTGACCGTCCCAAGAACCCGGCCCAGTTCGGGTTGCAACCGTTCGAGAATCTCCTTGTCCTCCAGATTCCACAGGGCCGCCGACAGCGCCGGTTCGGTGTGGAACGTCAGCAGCGTCTCGGGCGAAATGCCCTTGGTGCGGTTGTCGGCGATGAAGGTGAACATCGGATCGAGCGGTTGCTGACGAGCGCCGTTGGGCCCGACGATCGATTCCACGTCATCGTCGGTGCTGATCAGTAGGGCGATCACCGAGTCGTAGGTGATGAGCAGTGCGGGGTCGGGAACTGCAACACCACCGGTCCTCAACATCTCGATGCTCTGAGGCACCGGCGAGGTCACCAGCACCGATCGGGCGTCGTCGGGGTAGCGGGAGCCAGCGTCATAGGACGCCGTAATCCCGTCGCCGGTGTCGATCAGGCTGGCGACTCGTTGGTTCACCACGATCTCGGCCCCGGCGTTCTTGACGGCTCCGGCGAGATGTTTGGCGAGCTGCGACATCCCACCCTCGGTCCGGTAGCGGGGGTGGCCATCGGCTTTGCTGGCATCGAATCCGTCGCACCAGACCGACACGATGCCGTCGGCCTCCCACATGCGGACCGCGTCAGCGAACATCTCGGACCGAACCGTGAAGAACTGGGCGCCGTGATCGGCGACTGCGGACCCGATGCGGCGGGTGGCGAGGCGGCCACCAACGCTGCGACCCTTATCGACCACTCGTACCGAATGGCCCTCCTCGGCGAGGGCGAGTGCCGCGGTCAAGCCAGCCATACCGGCACCGACGACAAGAACGTCAACGGCCGTCATGGGCACTCACTCGAATCGTCCGTCAACTCCACCGGTGCGTCTCCTCGCCTCCGAAACCTGTTCGCCCGACAACCGTGTCGGGCTAACGGTCGCGAGGGTACAAGGTGTGGGACGTTCAGGCCCGACTGACCGCCGCCCAGAACCCGGTACCGGCTCGAGCGGTTCGGGCGGTCCATTCACCGGGTAGTGATGCGACGACGTCGTCGACCGGAAGATGAATCGGGGTCTGATCACCCATCGTGTTGACCCACAACAAGGTTCCGCCGGGCCGCAGGACCCGATCGACCTGCTGGGGGAACAGGAACATGTTGATGCAAAGGATCGAATCGAAGGAGTCGGCCGTGAACGGGAGTGCCGATGCGTCACCTCGGACCTGGCACGTGTGATCTCCCGGATCGTTGGCGATCATCTGCTCCGAGAGGTCGAATGCAACGTACTCGTCGACCCGCGGGCCCAGCACTTTGCCACCAGCTCCGGTTCCTGAGCCCAGTTCGAGCCATCGGGCCGAACCGAGCGACAGGCCTCCCCGTTCCACCGCATCAGACACCGGTGCGGCTTTGGTGGGATTGACGTGATCTTCGCTCCAACCCGGAGCCAACCCGTCGAAGGTGGACCGGATCCGTTCGCGGATCGACGCATCCCAACGGTCGTCGAGAGCGATCTCCCGGGTGATGATGCGGATTGGATGATCGGGACCCGCGAACGCCGCAGCCGGTTGGTACCCGGCGGCATCGGGAAGTGTGTCGATCGCCATGTTGCCAAGCTATCTGTCGCCGTCTTAGTAGCGTGCGGGCCATGGTTGCCCTCACGCTAAAAACCTCGAACCGAGCTCAACCGAACTTCCTCGAGTTCCCGTGGTCGACACCTCTGGAGCAGTGGCCCGACGAACTGGCCGTTCGCCTTCCCCGGGGTCGGCATCGGCACGTCGTTCGGTTCATCAATCATGAGGGCACGTTCTTCGCATTCAAGGAGATCAGTCCTGAGCTGGCTCACAAGGAGTTCGAGCTGCTCGAGTTCCTGAAGGAAGAGGGCCTGCCCGTGGTGGATCTGGTCGGCGTGGCCGACACCCGCACCAACGCGGACGGCGAGGAACTGGATGCGATCCTCATCACGGAGCATCTGCAGTACTCACTCCCCTACCTGTACCTGTTCGCCGGACCGGGCAGCGACGGCCTCCACGTCAAGCTGGTCGACGCACTAGCGGTCCTCCTGTGCCGCATTCATCTCGTGGGTTTTTTCTGGGGTGACTGCTCGCTTGGCAATGCCCTGTTCCGCCGAGATGCCGGGGCGCTGGTGGCCTACCTGGTCGACACCGAGACCGGAGCGACCGAGGATCGGCTCACCGATGGCCAACGGGGCCACGACCTCGACATCGCAGTCGACAATATCGCTGGCGGTCTCTACGAGCTTGAAGCTCTGGGCAAGCTCCCGGCCGATGTCGATCCGATCGATGTCGTCGACAGCCTGCGGGTTCGGTACCACGAACTGTGGAACGAGCTCACCCGAACCGATGAACTCAACGGAGACGAGTTGTACCGAATCGCTGAACGTCTGGGCCGACTCAATGAGCTGGGGTTCGACACGGCCGAGATGGAGATCCGTCAGGACGAAGATGGCCGTCGTCAGGTTCGATTCCGGCCCGTGGTGGTGGAAGAGGGTCACCATCGTCGCGAACTGCAACGGCTCACGGGCATCGAAGCTCAGGAAAACCAGGCCCGGCGTTTGTTGCGCGCACTGCACGGATACGGCGCATGGCTGGCATCGGAACCCGGTGGTTCAGAGCTGCCCGAAGCGATCGTGGCCTACCGCTGGTTGACCGAGCGATATCAGCCCACGGTGGCCAGTATCCCGCCGGAGATGACCGCCAAGCTGGATGAACCCGAGTTCTACGTGCAGGTGATCGAACACCTTTGGTATCTGTCGGAGGACCTTGGACATGACTTCGGCCTGGTCAACGCAACCAATGACTACATCGACAATGTGCTGAGCGCTCTTCCCGAGGAGGAGGCCGTCATCGTCACCGACGAGTCGGGGATGCCGGAGGGCGCGTAACTCAGTCGTCCGCGGCGAACCACCGACGGATCTCTTCGGCCACGAACTCGGGGTTCTCCAGTGGCCCGAAGTGAGTGAGATCTGTTTCGATAAGCGTGAGGTGATCCGCTCGGGGTGCAACGTCCCGGGCGAGGTCACCGGGACCGCGACCGTCTGAACCGGCGGCCAGACCGAACCTGACCGTCATCGCAACGGCTGCCTCATCTCCCCCGCACGACGCGTTTTCGTAGACCTGTGCTTCGGTCTCGGGCCGGCAGGAAATGGTGATGCCGTCCTCGGTGTCGTCGAACCCGTGATCGACGTAGCACCGGAGCGCCTCGTCGGTCAGCAGGTTCAGTGGCGGCTTGGCCTTGTAGTTGGCGAACGCCTCATCCCTTGAGGCAAAGTCGGCTCGTCGCTTTCTGGCCCCCTCGGAGATGGGGGACGGCGGCCGGTTCTCGACCCGTCGATAGAGGATCGGCTCGAATGCCCAGGCCGAAACGAACCGCTCCGGGTGTTTCGATGCCGCAAAAGCGATGGCGGCTCCACCCATGCTGTGACCGGCGACCCGGACCGGTTGGTCCGGACTGAGGTGGTCGATGACGGCGATCAGGTCATCCCCGAACGACCGCCAGGCGAGGTCGGCTCCATCGACCAAACGACTCTTTCCGTGGCCTCGGAAGTCGAACGAGACGCAGTGGAACCGGTCGGAGAGCAATTTGGCCAGCGGGGTCCACACCATTCCGTGGAATCCGGTGGCGTGGGCGAGAACGAGCAGGGGGCCGTCACCACCGAAGTCATGACCGGCGATCTGCACGCCCTGAGTGGAACCAACCGTGAACGACGAACTCACCACGTTGTGCACAATAGGTTCACGTGGCGGCTGGGGACGAACCGTCCTCGGGCCCGGTGCGAACGTCGAGCGGTTCGATGTCGTCGGCAGCCTCAAACCCGAAGACGAACCCGTAGAACCAGAGTTCCGCCTCGTAGCTCCGAATGACATTCTGAGCCTGCCGGAAGCCGTGTTGTTCACCCTCGAAGAGCAGGTACGCATGCGGAAGACCCTTGGCAGCCACTGCAGCGACGATCGCCTCGCTCTGGTTCGGTGGCACGACCTCATCTTCGCTGCCCTGCATCACGAGTAGCGGGCAGTTCAGATCTTCGGTGTGGTTGATGGGCGAACGCTCGGCGTACACCGCTTCGGCCTCGGGCCACGGTCCGATCATGTTGTCGAGGTATCGACTTTCAAACTTGTGGGTGTCCTCGGCCAGTGCCTTGAGGTCTGCAACACCGTAGAGACTGGTGCCGGTGGCAAAAACGGTGCTCTGTTCGAGGGCCGCCAGAACGGTGAAACCACCGGCGGAACCACCTCGAATGGCGACTCGGTGCGGGTCGACAGACCCGTGCTGGCCCAGAAACTCCGCAACTGCGATGACATCTTCTACATCGACGATTCCCCACTGCCCGTTCAGCAGCCGTCGATAGTCGGACCCGTAACCGGTGGAACCGCCGTAGTTCACATCGGCAACGGCGAACCCGCGTGAGGTCCAGTACTGAACCTTCAGGCTGAGCGCAGGCGAGCTGTGTGAGGTTGGGCCACCGTGCCCCATGACGACCAATGGAGGGAGTTCGCCCTCGGCGCCTTCCATCGACGGTCCGGTTGGCGGATAGAAGAACGCGTGGGACCGGCGACCGTTCCCGCTGGGAAACGAGATCGCTCGGGCCTCGGAGAACCAACCGGCGTCGATTCCCAAGTCGGACGGGGATCGATGCACCACGGTTTCCGCGGTGACCGGGTTGACCTGTTGCACGCTCGCGAGGGCAGAACCGGATGCGCTGACGACAAGCACCTCGTCGTCGAGTGCGGCCAGTCCCCCAATCGCAGCACAGTCGAAGTCTTCGAGCACCCAGACCGAGCCGTCGTCGGAGACGGTGGCGAGCCGGTCTTGTCCGCTACGGGTGAGCGCAACAACCAAACGACCATCGGAGAGTTCGGTCCAGCGTTGGGTCCCGAACTGCCAATGGGCGGCCCCGATCTCGCCATCGTCGAGTTCGGTCACCCACCGCGACTTGGACGATCCGGGGCTCCATCGGGCCAGGTTCCACCAGCCGTTCTCGTCCGAGCTGTAGACGAGATCGCCGTCGAGGGTCCAGTTGGCACCGTGAACTGCGAGCCGACCGCCACCGGCGACGGCCTGGGCGTTGCCCAACCGGGCATCCTCGAAGAGCGGCGCGGCCATGAGTTCAGTTCCGTCCCACGGCATGTTCGGGTGATTCCACGAGAACCAACTGAGCCAGCCACCATCGCCGGACACCCGGGGTCCCGCCACAAAGTCGGGACCGCTGACCAGAACTCGGATAGCGGAAGGATCCTCGGCGGCCGACCCGTCGGCTGGGATCGCCACGATGGCATTGGCCGCCTCACCTCCGTTCGTCTCGAGCGTGGAGGGATAGTGATCCTCCATCACACAAACGATCCACTCACCGTCGGGGGTTTCGGTCCCATCGGCGAATCGCATTCCGTGGCGAACCTCGGGTTCTGGCGTGATCGCCACGGGGGTCGGATCCCCGTCGGGCCCGGTGGTGAATCGGTACAGACGCTGGTCGTCCCAGTTGGCGAAGTACACGGCGCCGGGTTCACCCGGTCGGTGACCACCGAGCCACCATGCCCCGCCGCCGTATTCGTGAACCCGGGTTCGGGCGTTGAACGGCGCATCGATGCGATCGAGACCATTCCGGACCAGAACCGTCCGCCCACCCTCGTCAGGGCGAAGCTCACTCCACCACACCTCGGCGGTTTCATCGAGACCTCTGACCGCAGGTCCTCCAACCCCGATTCCACCACTCGCTACCCGCGCCGCCGAGAGGGGCGAGGGCCAGGTGCCGAATGCCAATGCAGTCACCGGTTCAGCCAGCGATCAGGGCGGCGAGCCGATCGAGACCCTCGGCGAGATCGTCGTCGCCAAGCGCATACGAGAACCGGCCGTAGCCGGGGGTGCCAAACGCTTCGCCGGGGACGAAAGCGACGTTCGCCTGTTGAAGCGCAACATCGGCCAATTCGAGCGTCGAGGTGACTTCCACCCCTCCGATCGTTCGACCCATGACGCCTTCAAAGCTCGGATAGGCATAGAACGCGCCTTCGGGCTTGAGGCACTCAACCCCCACGATCGAGTCGAGTTTCTGCCACATGGTCAAACGTCGACGATCAAAGTGGGTCCGCATGTCGTGTACGGCGGTGAGGTCTCCCGAGACCGCAGCAAGCGCCGCGGCCTGGGCCACGTTGCACACGTTCGAGGTCTGATGTGACTGCAGCGAGTTCAGCGACTTGGCAACGTCGGCGGAAGCGATGATCCAGCCGACGCGCCACCCGGTCATGGCGTAGGTCTTGGCTACACCGTTCAGAATCAGGCATCGGTCGGCGACCTCGGGCACGAGCGTGGGCATGCTGTGAAATTCGTTGTCGTCGTAGACCAGATGTTCGTAGATCTCATCGGTCAACACCCAGATATCGTTCTCGGCCGCCCAGGTGCCGATCTCGATGATCTCTTCCCTGGTGTAGACCGCTCCACTGGGGTTGCTAGGGCTCACGAAGATGAGCGCCTTGCTGCGGGGGGTGCGAGCTGCTTCGAGGTCGGCGACCGTTGCCTTGAATCCGCTGTGGATCGAGGTTCCCACGAACACCGGCTCGCCGCCCGCCAAGCGGACCGGCTCGGGATAGGTAGTCCAGAACGGGGTTGGGATCATCACCTCGTCGCCGGGGTTCACAACCGCGGCGATGGCGTTGAACACGGCGTGTTTGCCGCCGTTGGTAACCACGACCTGGGAAGGATCGGCCTCGAAACCGCTGTCACGTTTGGTTTTGGCGGCGATGGCCGCCTTCAGGTCGGCCTGCCCACCGGCCGGGGTGTACTTGTGCGCCGCAGGGTTACGGCAAGCTTCGACGGCGGCCTCGACGATGTACTCCGGCGTAGCAAAATCGGGTTCGCCCGCACCGAATCCGATCACCGGCTTTCCGGCCGCCTTGAGTTCCTTGGCCTTTGCGGTGATCGCAAGAGTGGCGCTGGGAGCGATGGATCCGACACGGATGGAAACACGACCGGTTGACATGCCGATCAGGGTAACGCCGCGACCCCCGTCCACTGCTTGGATTTTGGCGCCGGACCGGCCTGACTTGACCGGTCCGGCGTGCGTGTTACCGAGGGCCTAGTGCTCGGCCTCGCGTGGGGTGAAGTTGAGGCTGGCGGAGTTCATGCAGTATCGCTGTCCGGTGGGGGCCGGTCCGTCCGAGAACACATGGCCCAGATGGGCGCCACAGTTTGCACAGACGTTTTCGACCCGTTTCATGAAGAACTTCCGGTCCTCGTGGTTCTCTATCGCTTCGTCATCGACAGGGGCGTAGAAGCTGGGCCAGCCGGTGCCACTATCGAATTTTGCGTCACTGTCAAACAGCGGTTCATCACACACGATGCAGCTGTAGACACCGTCTGCCTTGTTGCTGTCGTAGGCGCCGCTAAAGGGTCGTTCGGTTCCGGCCTTCTGCGTTACTTCGTACTGGATATCGGTGAGTCGTTCGCGTAGTTCGGCATCATCAAAGGTCTTCTTGGCCATGGCTAGGTAACGCCTATGAGGTACCGATTGTTCCAGTCAGCTCACGCGTCGGGCGTCCTCGACCAGGTTGATCTCGTACAGCACCTGCTGCAGTCGATCGTCGGCCTCGATCGGCGCGAACCGTTGAGGATGTTCGG
The DNA here is from genome assembly GCA_937958015.1 of uncultured Acidimicrobiales bacterium. Classification (GTDB taxonomy): domain Bacteria; phylum Actinomycetota; class Acidimicrobiia; order Acidimicrobiales; family SZUA-35; genus JABDIY01. The sequence continues at coordinate 12,822 of CALGOA010000041.1, forward strand.
CGGTGATGCAGCTGGGGACGGGGGCCAGAATCGTCCACGGCGTCGGATGGCAGAACTGCACGACGCTGTACCGATCGCCCGGCTGATCGGGGTCGGCCACCACGCGATGCCAGCCGCTGGGAATGATGCCGTTGGTGATGTGTTCGAGCATGATCCCGGTGTTCACGATCACACCGTCGTCGGGTGGCACCGCATCGACCCACTCGTCATCCACCCGCACCTGCAGGCCTCGGGCGGTGGCCCGGGGTAGCGCGGTGATCAGGTTGATGTCGGCGTGTTCGCCGGCCCATACATGTTCCTCGCCCGGTGACAGCTCCATCGCGGGATAGTGGATTGCCCTGGTGAGCGTGGTGCCGTCGGTGGTCATGGTGTCGAAGAACGTCTCGTCACAGCCGATGCCCAACGCAATGATCCGGAGAAAGCGGCGCTGGAGTTGTTCGACCGAGGATGCGAACTCCTGCAGCACCTCGGTGATCCCCGGCACCTGAGCCTCGGGCAGAACCTGTTCGGGATAGCGCTGGGGGTACTTGCGTTGAAGTGGGTGTCCGGCGGGAATGCCTCGACCCCAGTTCAGCATTTCCTTCCAGTCCGGCGCATCGGCAACCGCTGCGGTCTCGACCAGCAGGCCCGTGTAGCCGGTCTGGCCGAAGGTTCCCGGAGCGTGCGCCTTCGCCTTCTCCTCGGTCGGCAATTCGAAGAACTCTCGCAACATGCCGTAGGCGGTGTCGAGGAGGTCCTGGCTGATGTCGTGACTGGTGTAGACGAAGCCGGTGGCGAGGCTGCGGCTCACGCCATCGACCACGGCCTTCCGCTCGGCTGCGGTCCCGGTCTCAAACTTCAGAAGATCTACGTCGAGTATCTGAGCCATTGCCCCGATCGTACCGCTCTCACGAGATCGGGTCACCAGTGACGCAGGACCGTTTGGGTCCACCCTTGACAAACCGGCACGATCTCCTACGTTCGTAGGCATCGGAAACCATGAGCCACCCGACGCGGACAGCTCCTTCCACGTCCAGTTCTACGAGCTCGACGAATGAAACGTCGAACCGCCTTCGTCCTTGCCCTATTGATTCTGGCGATTTTGGGCGCATCGGCGTTTCAGCTCTTTGCGCTGGCCCGTTAGGACCACATGCCGAAATCGCTGCCAGATCTGAGTACCCGAACGGTCTGGTGGCTCTCCCTCGCAGCGTGGGTGTTGGCCGTGGTCTGTGTCATCGGGGGCACCTGGGTCGGGCTAAACGTGAGCGCTGGACTGGGAGCGGGGATGTGGATCGCCGCCGCAGTGCTGAGCTTCCTACCGTTTCTGTCGGCGAGAACCCGACACACCGGTTGGTGGAGCCAACGCCTCTAGCACCGGCGTAGATGTCGCCAGCCAAGAGGAGCAGCGGCCCCGAACCGTGTTCAGCACGATCCGGGGCCCACTGAAGAACTAGTCGTCGTGTTCGGTGATGGTGACCGTGTTCATCGTCACCGGCGATTGCGGACGATCCTGGGCGCCGGTGGGGACCTTTTCGATCTGGTCGATGATGTCCATGCCCTTCACGACCTGGCCAAACAGGCTGTAGGCCGGCGGCAGGCCGACTCCGGAGGCACCGGAGATGATGAAGAACTGGCTGCCGTTGGTGTTAGGGCCGGCGTTGGCCATTGCCAACGAACCGAGCGCGTACTGGCCGGGCTTGGGAAGTTCGTCCTGGAACCGATACCCGGGTCCGCCTCGGCCGCTGCCTTCAGGATCGCCACCCTGGCACATGAAACCCTGGATGATGCGGTGGAAGACGAGACCGTCGTAGTAGTGGTACCGAGCGAGGCTCACGAAGTTGTTCACCGTGGCCGGAGCCTGAGCGGCGTTGAGGTTGATGACAACGTCACCGAGCTCGGTATCGCCATGGCTGATGTTCACCGTGGCGGTGTAACGCTTCGACGGGTCGATACACATGTCGAACGACGAATCGAACTTGGTCTGGCGGGCGCTGGAACCGTCGGGATTGGGGCATTCGGGCACTTCGGGTCTCCTTGGAAGATGAACGTTCAAGGATAGGGCTGCAGCCGGCGAACGGCGGCCTGCTACGACAGCACGATCTGATGGACCCGGTACTCCAGGGTCGCAACACCTTCGCTCGACACACCGCAGAACGAGTCGCCAACGTACAGATCGCCGTTGGTAGCGAACGCCAGCGGAACCCGGCCCCATGTGACAAACGAATCCTGGGAGCACTCGATCTCGGCTGGTTCACCAACGCTGAGGGTTTCTCCGCTGGTGCGGTCGTACACGAGGGTTTCCAGCCCGGAGGTGTACGCGATACGGGACCCGTTGCGATTCCAGATCACGTTCAGGGAGGGGCCCTCACCCACCCGCTCGGTCGTGCCGCTGGCCAGGTTGACCACCTCGATACCGCTCGATTCCGAGTCCTCGAAGATCGAATCCCAGATCACCATTTCCGATGAGTCGGGACTGACCCGGAAGCCGCTCGCCTCGAACCGTCGTTCGTCGTCACCCGTTCTGGCGGCGAGAACCACCGCTGGTTCAGCACCAAATTCAACATGGACCAGTTGCCCGTCAGCGGTTCGCACCGCGCCGAAGTTGAACTGCTCCAGAGTGCCCGACTGGGTTCGCTCGCCGGTCCGGGGATTCACCAGATACTCATCCACCTGAGGTCCGGTCGGCTCCTCGCCGTCCTCGACAACCTCGGCGTAGAACGCGTTTTCATCGGTGAGCATCATCGTGACGAAACCGTCCGGATTCCACGATGCGTCACCAGCGATCGCCCCGGCCACGTCCACCGGAACCGGGTTCTCCAGTTCAAGATCGGCCGTCACGTCGAAGATCGTGATCGCTCCGAGGAAACCTTCACAACCTTGCACGTCGAGGATCTGGTCTCTTCGCATCGATGGTTTGACCGAACCCGAGAATTGGATCGGTTCCCCAGTTGCAGTCGTGGGGTTGATTCGTCCGTCGGCCCGGAGATTCACGTAGTACGACTGCGCCTCGCCCTCACAGCCGCTGCTCTGAGGATCCAACTGCGTTCCCAGAAGGTTCCCTTCGCTGTCGGCGATGATCACCGAGGTCAGTAGCACGTCTCGATCGATCTGCTCAAACGCTTCGATCTGGGGTTCGGGGGTGGTCGTGCTGGTGGTTGTGGTGGTCGATGCGGTGGTCGCTGGAGTTGTCGTTGTCGATTCCGTCGTCGACTCGATGGCGGCGGCGGTGGACACCGTGGCCGGCGTCGTCGTGGTGGACATGGAGGTCGAGGATTCCGACGAGGTCGACGCCGTCGCCGAACCACCGCATGCCGCCCCCACCAATGCAGCGAAAACCAGACTGAGCGCCGGGGTGCGGCGCAGAGAACACATCAGACCATTCTGGTGCAAAAGAGCCAGTGGATGCCGCCAATGCTCCCGCCGGCATAACCGGCATCCCCTGGCCCTCTCTCTGCACCGAGGCACCGGGGAATCCACCGGCGCCTCGGGAGAACTGTTAGATAGCTTCTTTGGCGGCTCGGAAGCCGACCTCGAGATCTCCGAGAATGTCGTCGATCGACTCGAGACCCACGCTGAGGCGCACCAGTCCGGGCTCAACACCGGTGGCTGACTGCTCTTCCGGAGTGAGCTGGCTGTGGGTGGTAGACGCCGGGTGAATCACCAGGCTCCGAACATCACCGATGTTGGCCACGTGGCTGTGCAGTTGCAGCGCATTCACGAACCGCTCCCCCGCCTCACGGCCGCCCTTGATGATGAAACTGGGAACCGAACCGAAACCGCGACCCTGGGTGTATTTGGTGCCTGCCTCGTGCCACGGCGACGACGGCAAACCGGCGAAGTTGACCCGTTCGACTTCCTCGCGGCCCTGCAGGAACTCCGCCACGATCTGAGCGTTCAAGACGTGGCGCTCCATGCGAAGGCTCAGCGTCTCAAGTCCCTGCAGCATGGCGAAGCTGTTGAACGGGCTGATGGCGGATCCGAGATCGCGCAGCACCTGTACCCGGGCCTTGGCGATGAAGGCGCCGTGACCCAGCATCGGCCAGTAGGTGAGGCCGTGATAGCTGGGGTCGGGTTGGTTGTAGTTGGGGTACCGGTCGGCGTCGGAGAATTCGAAACTGCCACCGTCGACGATGATGCCGCCCATGCTGGTGCCGTGACCACCGATGAACTTGGTGGCCGAGTGCACGACGATGTCGGCGCCCCACTCGAGCGGACGGATCAGGTATGGGCTCGCCACGGTGTTGTCGATCACGAGCGGGACTCCGGCCGCGTGGGCGACGCCGGCAACCGCTTCGATGTCGAGCACGTTGTTCTTGGGATTCCCGATGCTCTCGCCGTAGAACAGTTTGGTGTTGGGCTGCACGGCGGCAGCCCAGGCCTCAGGATTGTCCATGTCGTCGACAAACGTCGTTTCGATCCCAAGCTTGGGAAGCGAGTAGTGGAGCAGGTTGTAGGTGCCGCCGTACAGCGCAGCGCCCGCCACGATGTGATCGCCGGCCTCGGCGATGTTCAGGATGGCGGTTGTCTCAGCGGCCTGACCGGAGGCGACGGCCAACGCACCGGGAACGCCGGCAGCGGTTTCGCTGAGGCCGTTCTCAAGCGCGGCCAGTCGTGTCTCGAGCACGCCGGTGGTGGGGTTCATCAGCCGGGTGTAGATGTTGCCGGGTTCGCCGAGGGCGAAGAGATTCGCAGCGTGGGCGGAATCCCGGAACTGATAGGCGGTGGTCTGATAGATCGGAACGGCACGGGCGCCGGTAGCCGAGTCGGGCTCCTGGCCTGCGTGAATCTGGAGGGTTTCGAACCCAGGGGAAAGAGGTGCGTCGGTCATGAACCCGACGCTACTGGCTAAACCCGACCAATTGCATCGGGTTTACCGAAATTTGCCTCAAAATGTCTGGACCCCAAGATCTGCGTGCAGATCCGGGAGCACTATCTCTGGGTGAACTCGGCTTTGCCGGGTCCGTGTTCAAGGAAACTCTTGATGCCGATCACTGCGTCGTCGGTTTTGAAGCTGGCGACGAACTCTCGCTTTTCCACTTCGATCGCATCTGCGATATCGAGGTTCAGGCCGTCCATGATCGAACGCTTGACGTTCTTCAGAGCGGCGGGACCCTTTGCGTACTGCTCGGCCATATCGAGCGCCCGATCGAAGACCTCGTCGTCGGGATGCACCTCGGACACGAGCCCGATAGCAAGCGCCTCGTCCGCTTTCACCTGCCGACCGCTGTAGTTCAGTTCCTTGCTCTTGGTGATGCCGACCAGGCGGGTAAGCCGCTGGGTGCCACCGGCGCCGGGAATGATTCCGAGGAGAATCTCGGGCTGACCAAACACCGCACGCTCACCACAGATTCTGAAGTCGGTGCTCATACTCACTTCGCAGCCGCCACCAAGGGCGAACCCGTTGACCGCTGAGATCGTGATCTGATCCAGACCCTCAATGGCGAGGAGGGCATCGTTCAACGGATCGACCATGCCGGACGGATCGCGTTCTTCTGGTGGTCCGTCCGAAGGGAACTCGCCGATGTCGGCCCCGGCTGCGAAGAACTTCGGGCCGCCCCAAACGACGACGGCTCGAATGTCGTCGCGTCCGCTCACCTCGGTTGCAACTTCCAGCAGTTCCTTGCTCAACTGACCGCTGATGGCATTGACCTTCGGACGGTCGAGCCGAATGACGGCAACCCCGTCGCGATCGGTGTCCTCAAGCTTTACGAATTCTCCCATGACCCTTTGCTAGCACGCAGGCCTCGCACGGACAAAGCCCCGGGCTTCGGACTAGACGCTGGTCAGTCCGAGCATCTCCATCAAGCGAGGCATGTCGGGATGCGTTAGGAGTTCATCCCGTTTGAAGATCAGGGAGAGCTTCGTACGACGGCGTAGGAAGTCATCGATTTCGGCAATCATCTCCCGCTCTGCGAAGAGCGGCAACTCGGCCCACAACACATCGGTGTCGCCCAGGGCCGATCCCGCCAGCGACGCATCGGCTTCGATGCGTGCCACCACGTCGTGGGCTGCGATCCCGTGACGGCGCCACAAGACCTCGGCCATGGTCTCGGCTCTCTCGATGGCCGGCTTTCGATCCAGTCCAACGCGGGCCGCAGCGGAGTAGAAGCGGGCTCGTTCCTCGTCCGAGGGCTCGCCGAACCAGTCCTCCGATGGCGCGCCGGGTCGAATTCCGAGTTCGGTGAGGGCGTCGACAACCTCGTCGCCAACGTTGAGGCAGTCGGTCAACTTGCCACCAAAGATCGACACAACCTTTGCATCCTTGTCGGTTTCGATTTCGTGTTTGCGGCTGAGCTTGCCCCAATCGACCTCGGTGTGATCGTCACCACCGCTCTCGACAACCAGTGGCCGGACCCCGGATCGTTCGCCGATGATGTCTGCCTTGGAGAGCGGTGTGGCGAGGTCGAGTCGGGAGTTGATCTGGGCCAACAGGAAGTCACGGTCTTCGTCGGTGACGCCTTCGTCGGCTACCTCGGTGCGGGTGTCGGTCGTGCCGATCACGGATCGGTGCGCCATCGGGATCACGTAGAACAGCCGTTTGGTGTCGTCGAAGAACGCCAGGACCCGTTCGGAGTCGGTGATCCGCGGAACGATCAGGTGGATGCCCTTGCTGTAGACGATCCGGTGATCGGTCTTCAGGTCCCACTTTTCGTTCAGCCCGTCTACGAACGGTCCGGCGGCATTCACGATCGAACGCGCCGTTAGATCCATGGTCTCGTTGGTGAGCTCATCGACGATGGTGGCTTCCCAGCCATCGGCGGTGCGGTTCGAACCATTCAACGCGGCGTAGTTAGCGGCCACCGCTCCCCCATCGAGGGCCGACCGGATGAACCCCCACACGAAGCGGGCGTCATTGTCCTTCAGGTAGGCGTCCATGTATTCGATGCCACCGCGAGCCGTGGTGGTGTTGACTACGGGCTCGGTCTTTTCGATCGCCTTCGGCCGGAAGTAGCTGGGTCGTTTGGTGAAGAAACGCCCGATACCCCAGTAACCGACGCTCCCCAGCGCAGCCAGCCACGGTGGAAACGGTGAGGACTTGTCGAGGGTTGCGAGGAACCCGATCTCGGAAATCCGGGTTGGGTACTGCCGCATAAGGTGGTTTCGCGAGGTGCACAACTTCCACACCAGCGGCAGCTCGTAGTTCTCCAGATATTTGAACCCGCCCCACACCAGGTTGGAGGATTCCTGACTGGTGAAACCAGCGAAGTCACCCCGGTCGATTACCGCCACTTTGAGGCCCCGGTCGGTCAGCGCAGCAGCGGACACCGCACCGTTGATTCCGCCTCCGACGATCAGGACATCAAAGGTCCCGCCGTCAAGTTTCTGCAGGTTCTGGGACCGAACGGACATAGACACAACGCTACCGGTTCCGGTGCTGCCAGACTGAGCCGTGTGACCGACTCAGCGACGCCCGCCGACCTGCCGCCCTTCCCCGCTGAAGGCGATCTTGGAAACGTACTCATCACCGAGGAACAGATCCAGACCCGGGTCGCCGAGCTGGGCATCGAACTGGCCCGCAAACATCAAGGCCACACACCACTTTTCGTCGCCGTGATGAAGGGCAGCGTGATCTTCGCGGCCGACCTGCTTCGGGCCTATGCGGGGCCGGTCGAGTTCGATGTGATGATCGTGTCCTCCTACGGCGATTCGCTCGAGACCAGCGGCGTGGTGAAGATCGTCAAGGATCTCGACACGTCGGCGAATGGACGCCACGTGGTCCTCGTCGAGGACATCGTCGATACCGGCCTGACGATGCAATATCTCCTCAAACACTTCGAACAGCAGGGAGCCGCATCCGTTTCGGTTTGTTCGCTGCTGGTGCGCGAGGGGCGTAGTTCCGAGCCGGTTGTCCATCATGTCGGCTTCGAGATCCCGCACGACTTCGTGATCGGCTACGGACTCGATGCCGCTCAGATCTTCCGGAACCTCCCCTACATCGGTGTGTTCACCGGCACGGTCGACGGCCACTGAGGGCTCTGTCGCCCCCGCCCTTGGCCAATCAGGTACGAATCACGCCCCGCAGGGCACGAAACGAATCGGATTCACTTCGGTGCGGATGACCTACAGGATCGTTCCGTACATCTCACCGAGCGGGTCGCTGATCAGTTCGATTCGTTCGCCATCGGGTCCGGCGAAGTACACCGAGGTGTCGTGCACGATGAGATGGTCGATTCCCTCCGCCTCCAACGCCGCCACTGCCTTTTCCCAGTTGTTGCGGGGCACCGAGATGGCCACATGGTGGAGGCCGCCCAGAACCTCGGCATACGGTCCCATATCGAGTCCGGGGAAGTCGAAGAACGCCAGGTAGTTGCCATGGCCGATATCGAAGAAGAAGTGGGTCGAATCGGTGTAGTCCCGATTCTCGAACAACTCGGTCAACGGGAACCCGAGTAACCCCTGGTAGAAGTTGATGGTGCGCTCAACGTCGAGGCTGAGCAACGCCACGTGATGCACCCCGCGAGCGGTGGTGGGAGGCCGGTCCGATGCTGGCTTCAGGTGCGCCGATCGAAGTCGATCCCACTCAGCGGCTCTCGACGATTGTTCGCTCATGGTGAGGACCTTCTTACCAGTAATTCGAACGATTGGTACAAATTCGAAGTACTGATTCCGCTCAGAGCGGATCGCTTCTTCCTGATGGCAGCTACATCGACAGCGTTCTACCCTGCGTGAACACCGTCAGATGTAGTCACCATCAGGAATTTGCAGAAGGGCAGAAGGGGTGGGTGGTGGGTTAGGAGTTGTAGGCCTGTTCAGCGTGGTAGGCGAGGTCGAGGCCGCGCAGTTCCTCTTCGGGATCTGAGCGCAGTCCCATGGTGGATGCCATCACGTAGGCGATGCCGTAGGTGATCACGAAGCTGTAGATGCCTACGAACACATTGGCGAAGATCTGCTCGAACAGAAGCCCAGCGCCATCACCCTCGATGAGGCCTCCTTCGAAGTCGCCACCGAGCGCCGAGGGGCTGGCGAAGACGCCGATGAGGATGCCGCCGACGAGACCACCCACCATGTGAACACCCACAACGTCGAGGGCGTCGTCATAGCCGAACTTGTACTTGACCCGAACCGCTAGCGCACAGAGAGCACCGGCGGCAAAACCCACCCCCATCGCGCCATGGATTCCCATGAATCCTGCACCGGGGGTGATTCCAACCAGACCGGCCACGATGCCCGATGCTGCACCGAGCGAGGTTGCGTGGCCATCGACGATCCGCTCGACCAGCAGCCATGCGAGCATGGCAACCGCACCGGCGGTGAAGGTGTTGGCGAAGGCTTGAATCGCAACGCCGTCGGCGGCGAACGCGGAACCGGCGTTGAAGCCGAACCATCCGAACCAGAGGATGCCGGCACCGATCATGGTGAAGGGAAGGTTGTGCGGCAACATCGGCTCGTTCGGCCAACCCCGGCGTTTGCCCAGCACCAGCACTAGAGCGAGCGAGGCCGCGCCAGCTGCAACGTGCACAACGGTTCCACCGGCGAAGTCGAGGCTGCCCCGGGCGTTAAGGAACCCGCTGGCGGCGCCGTCGTCACCGTTGAACCGGAAGACCCACGCCCATGCGGGGACGAACACCAGAAGCATCCATACCGGCACGAAAACCATCCAGGCACTGAACTTCAGACGATCGGCAACAGCACCGGAGATCAGCGCCGGAGTTATCGAGGCGAAGGTGAGGGCGAAGAAGATGTCTCGAAGGTCGTCTCGGGGAACGTCGGCGAGGAAGAACGCATCGAAGGACCCGATCCATTGGTTCGTGCCGGTCGACGAAAGCGTGTAGCCGATCACGATCCAGAACACGGGGACGATGCCCAAACAGACCATGTTCATCATCAACATGTTCAGCATGTTCTTGGAACGTGCCATGCCTCCGTAGAAAAGGGCGAGGCCCGGCACCATAAAGAGAACCAGAGCAGCCGACGTCAGAATCCATGCGTTGTCACCATTCACGGTGAACAGTCTGTTGAGATCTGCGACCGACCATGTTTCCAGTTTGTTGCCGCTGTGTTAACAGCCGATCGGACGATCCCGACGCGATCCTGTCGGGGACGTGCCCTGTGCGGGGTAGGGACTACCCCTGGCCGCCCGAGGTGGCTCTGACGCTGGTGGTTCCGGCGTTGATGAACGGCATCATTTCACGCAGCTGTGCACCGACCTGCTCGATCGGGTGTTTCTTGCCGGCTTCTTCCAGCGCATGGAAGTTCTCACGACCGCCACGACCTTCGGCGACCCATTCGTTGGCGAAGGTGCCGTCCTGGATCTCACCGAGAATGCGCTGCATTTCGGCCTTCGTTTCGCTGTTCACAACCCGCGGGCCTCGGGTGAGGTCACCGTATTCGGCGGTGTCGGAGATGCTGTACCGCATTCCGGCGATGCCCTCCTGGTACATGAGGTCGACGATGAGCTTCAGCTCGTGCAGGCATTCGAAGTAGGCCACCTCGGGCTGGTATCCAGCCTCGATGAGGGTTTCGAACCCGGCCTGCACCAGTGCGGTGGTGCCGCCACAGAGCACGGCCTGCTCACCGAAGAGGTCGGTTTCGGTCTCTTCGGTAAACGTGGTCTCGATGATGCCGGCGCGGGCGCCTCCGATGGCATCGGCGTAGGCGAGGGCGAGCGCCTTCGCACCGCCGCTGGCATCGTTCTCAACTGCGATGAGGGCGGGTACGCCACCACCTTCGGTGTAGGTGCGGCGCACGAGGTGGCCGGGCCCCTTGGGGGCGACCATACACACGTCTACTCCTGCGGGAGGAGCGATGAGGTCGAAGCGAATGTTGAAGCCATGGGCGAAGAACAGGGCATCACCATCGTTCAGGTTCGGGGCGACACTCTCTTCGTAGATCTGCGCCATCGTGGTGTCGGGCAGGAGCATCATGATCACGTCGGCTTCGGCGACCGCATCGGCGATCGGCAGCACCTTCAGGCCTTCCGACTTGGCCTTGTCGACCGAGCCGGACTCCTTTCGGAGGCCAATACGTACATCGATGCCGGACTCCTTGAGGTTCAGCGCGTGGGCGTGACCCTGCGAGCCGTATCCGAGGATCGCCACCTTGCGTCCGGAGATCGCCGAGCGATCACAGTCGGCCTCGTAGTACATGTTTGCTGCCATTGGTTTCTCTTCTCTTGTGCTGCGAGCAGTCGGATTGCCCGCCAAATGATACGGCGACCTGACGGTGCTGCCGCAGTTGCGATTTCTAGGGTTAGCCCGGGGGTGGGCCGATCGGATCGATTCTGAGCCGGGCGAGGAAGAAACGAACCCAATGGCCAACGGTTGCGGCGAAGTAGACGGTCCCGAAGCCCACGGTTCCACCGAGCAGCCAGCCCACGGCCAAAGCGGTCATTTCGATCAGGGTTCTCGCCGTCGACACCTTCATACCCCGACGTTCCAAAGCCGTCATCAGGCCGTCCCGCGGTCCGGGGCCCAACCCGGCACCGATGTAGAGACCCGACGCCAGACCGAGCAGCACCGGCGCAACTCCGAGGGCGAGCAGTCGCCACACCATCTGGTCAAGATCGGGCACGATCGCCAGAGTGATGTCGACGGCGATGCCGATCAGAACGACGTTGAGCACGGTTCCCAGGCCAATCGGCTCCTTCAACGGGATGGCCAGGATCAGCAGAGCGGCGCCGGTGAGGATCACCAACGTACCGATCGAAAGTCCGAGGCGCTCGGCTGCACCCTGGTGAAACACGGTCCAGGGGTTCGTGCCGAGTGCCGCCTCAACCGTCAACGCCAACGCCGCGCCAAACAGAAACAGGCCCGGTACGAGTTGGGCCAGGCGGCGATCGAGCGGTCGACGCAGCGTGAGGAAATAGAACGGGCCGACTCGCCGATTGCCGTCCGCGTCAATCTGACGCGGACGGGTACCGGCGGTCGTCACGACGAGATGATGACGGGTGGTTTGCCGATCTTGGGCAGGGCGATCCGACCGGTGCGCTGGACATCGTCGATGCCGTAGTCGCGGAGCAGGATCTCGAAGTCATCGATCTTGTCGGGTCGACCTTCGAGGCTGACCGTGAGCCGCTCGGCGCTGACGGCCAAAATGCGAGCCTCGAAGATGCCGACCAATTCGAGGATCTGACTGCGATCCCGGGCGCTGCGAACGGTGGCGATCATCAGCTCCCGTTCGACACTGGCCTCGGGGCTCAGTTCCTGGATCTCGACAACGTTGATCAGCTTGAACAGCTGCTTCACGATCTGTTCGAGGGGGGCCGATTCGACGTCGACCACGATGGTAATCCGACTAAACCGTTCGTCGTTGGTGGGAGCCACCGCAAGGCTCACGATATTGTATCCCCGGCGGGCGAAGAGGTCGGCTACCCGGGCGAGCACGCCAGCCTTGTTCTCGACCAGAACCGAAAGTGTGTGGTGACTGAGATCTCCGGGGCGGGTCATGATGCGCTGCTTTCCTGAATGCGAGCCTGGGCGTCGCGCTGGGATGGATCGACGATCAGGTCGTCGTTGCTTCCGCCGGCGGGAACCATCGGGAAGACCTTCTCGGAGTTGACGCAGCGGAACTCGATCACGACCGGGCGATCGTTGATCTCGTTCGCCTTGGCGATGACCGCGTCAACCTCTTCGGGGCTCTCGACCCGGAAGGCCACACAACCCATCGCTTCGGCCCACTTGACGTAGTCGGGCATGTCGTGGCTGAGATGGACCTCGCTGAGACGCTCTTCGTAGAACATGTCCTGCCACTGCTTAACCATCCCGAGGTAGGCGTTGTTGAGCAGCGCCACCTTGATCGGAATCTTCTCCATGGCAGCCGTCACCAGTTCCTGGGCGGTCATCTGGAAACAGCCGTCGCCATCGATGCTCCACACCGTGCGGTCGGGCATGCCGGCCTTGGCTCCGACGGCGGCAGGAATCGAGAATCCCATCGTGCCGAGACCACCGGAGTTAATCCAGGTGTAGGGATGATTGAACTCCCAATATTGGCTGGCGAACATCTGGTGCTGACCGACGCCGCTGGTCACGATCGTGTCCTTTGGCGCCAGATCACGAAGCCGTTCGATCACGTATTGGGGCTTGAGGAGCTCACCATCGGTCGACTGTTCGTAGGTGAGCGGGAAGGTCTCCTGCCAGCCGCTCAGCTTGGAGCGCCACGCCTGCAGGTCGGGCCGATCGTCGGGGTAACCGGCGGCCTTGAGCGAGGTGACCAACGCCTCGGTAGCGAGTCGACAGTCCGATGCGATGGCGACGTCGGCTTTGCGAACCTTGTCGTGTTCCGCGGGATCGATGTCGACGTGGATCACTTTGGCATCGGGTGCGAACCCGCCGAGTTTGCCGGTGATCCGGTCATCGAATCGGCTGCCGAGAGCGATCAGGAGGTCACTCTTCTGCATCGCGTTGACCGCGGTGTAGTTGCCGTGCATACCGGGCATCCCTAGGCAGAGTTCGTGCTCATCGGGGAATGCGCCCCGAGCCATCAGCGTGGTGACCACGGGAATTCCGGTCAGCTCGACCAGTTGCATCAACGCTTCAGCACCCCGAGCCTTGAGGACGCCACCACCGACGTACAACACTGGTTGGCTGGCCTGGCTGATCAACTGGGCCGCTTCATCGACGAGCGTGAGATCGGGCTCGACCGAGGGCGAATAACCGGGCAGGTCGATGTGGGCGGTCTCGTAGTCGAAATCGAACCAGGCGTCGGGGTTGTTCTTGTCGACGATGTCCTTCGGGATGTCCACCAGAACCGGTCCGGGACGCCCGCTGGTGGCGATGTAGAACGCCGCCTTGATCGTGCCCGGTATGTCCTCGGCCCGGGTGACCAGGAAGTTGTGTTTGGTGACCGAGCGGGTGATTCCCGTGGTGTCACACTCCTGAAACGCATCGGTCCCGATCGCTGCCAGCGCCACCTGGCCGGTGATGCAGACCATCGGAACGCTGTCGAGCATCGCGTCCGCCAACGGCGTCACCACATTCGTGGCGGCGGGACCACTGGTCACCATGCAGACGCCGGGCCGACCGGTGGCATGGGCGTAGCCCTCAGCCATGTGGCCTGCACCCTGCTCGTGCCGAACCAGCACGTGACGGACCGACGATTCGATGATCGGGTCGTACACGGGAAGGATCGCTCCACCGGGGTACCCGAATACCACTTCTACCCCCTCGGCTTCGAGGCTCTTGATGAGGGCTTGGGCTCCGTCCATTCGGGTCATTTTGATGATTCCTTGATTGCGATGTTTCGTTGGTTGGGTCGGCGGGTTTGAGAGCTGAAAAGCAAGAAAGCCTCCCCGGTTGGGAGGCTTCGGCGCACGCTGGATATGGGCAGCGGGCGCTACACGAGTACTACTACAGAGATGACGATGTCGGTGGTGAACTTCATCAGGGTTGAGTCAACCAGCGACAGCGAGGACATGCAACCCTTTTCGACATCTGGTTCGTCGAGTTGAGCACGGTCGGTCAAACGATGGGTGGCGCCTCGGAGAATGCCGGCGAGTGGGCCGCCTCGAAGTCGCGGCGCACATCGATCTCGTCAGCCGACGACTCGGCCAGGTCCTCTGGAAAGTGGCCGATGAACCGCCAACCGGACGGGATCTCCTCGATCTCAAGACTTCCGCCGTGGGCCGCGACGATGCGGCGACCGAAATCAGCGGGATCCTCCTCATCGGCGTCAACGGGCAGAACGGCCGATGGAGCAACGGTGCCGCCCGTAATCTCCAGCACCAGTCGGTCGCCCCGAGCTTCGATCCACAACTGGCTGACTCCGTAGCGGCGCTGGAGGTGGACCACACCCGAGTAGATCGCCGCTCGCACGAGAGCGGGATCGGCCAGAATCGGGCTGACCGTCTTGGTTTCGATATGTAGGTCGAGGCGCGGAACCAACTCTTCGGCCCATACCGAGCGCCGGTAGAGCCGCTGCACGGAACCGCCGAGTTGGGCCAGGACGGCGATCTGGTCGCGGCCCGCCTCCAATCGATGCAACGAGTCGTACAACTCGTCGACCTCCACACCATCGTCGCGGAGATCGTCAATCTCGAAGGCGAGCAGCATCAACTCCCGGCTGAGCTCGTGGTGGGTTGATCCCATCACCCGTTCCAGAATGCGTTCCCGGTCCTCAGCCCGCGTCCGCAGAACGTTGGCCGATTCCCTCGCTCGCACGTCGGCCAGGTGTTGAGAGGCTGCGGCCAGAACGAAACACAGAAAGGAGAGGGTGAACAATACGAAGGTCATCAATCGCCTCGACCGAAGAAGGGGTCGGTAATCACGACCGGTCGTTGTGTGAATTTTCCGTCCATCGTTCGCGGAATGATCCAGAATCGCTCCGACGAGAGCGTTTCACTGGTCGCCCCAACGATGTCCACCTGCTGAACGAGCCGCCAGCGGGTGGGACGTGCGGCAGCTCGAACGGTGACCTCCACCGGCGTCAGCTTGGGATCGTTGTCGATGTTCAGACCCAACGGGAAGTTCTGAGCCCGACAACCGGCGGTGACTCCGGGGAACATCCCCTCGCTGAAGATGAACTCGGTGAGCTGCACCGTCGTGGCGGGATCCGTGGCCACAAGGCTGGCCTTGAACACCCCCTCAATATCGCGATCGAGAAGACGGAACGATGTGAGATGCAGCGTCTCCCCCATCCGCACCGCCGGGCTATAGAGGTTTCCCTCGGCGTCGGTGAACTCGGTGAGTTCGCCAATGACCGACGGGGTCGCGCCGCACTGGGCGGGGAGGTCTTCCACCGGTCGGGCTACTTCCATCGGCGCCCATTCCGAGACCGACGGCAGCGATCGCAGTGATGCAACACCCGCAAAAGAGAAACCGATCGACAGGAAGATAAGGGTGAGCCGAACCGATTGGCTGACGAAGAGTGACCCGATGCCCACGCTGCATGTTCTAGCTTGTTGCTGCAGCTTCCGCAACACCAAGCGGACCGGTTCCGAGCCACAAAAACCCAGTTGGGAGCCGCAAAGCGGCTCCCAACAGCGGAAAGGGTTTCACCGGAAACCCCAAGGTCGATCGAAACCGACAATTATCGGCTCCGGCTCGATTGAGGACCCTCAGTACACGATGACACCGCGGATGTTCTTGCCGGCATGCATGTCCTCGTACCCCTGGGTTACCTCGTCGAGGGTGTAGGTCTTGGTGATCAGTTCGTCCAGCTTCAACTGTCCGTTCTGATACATGCTGACCATCCTCGGAATATCCCGGAACATCGCCGACTCGCCGAACAACGAACCCTGAATCCGCTTCTGGAACAGCGTCAGCTCACCGGCGGGGACGGTCACGGTCGAGGTGGCGATGTTGCCAAGACCCGTCACGACCACCGTTCCGGCTTTGCGAATCGAGGTAAACGCCTCGGCCACGTGGTGATCCTCGAGTACACCCACCGTCACGATGGCCGAATCGGCCCCCTGACCGTTGGTGAGTCCCTGCGCATATTCGGTGGCGTCGGCCATGTTGTCGAACGACTTGGTGGCACCGACCGACTCTGCGACCTCCCGCTTGAAGGCGACGGGGTCGACTGCGATCACGTTGGTTGCCCCAGCTGTTGCCGCACCTTGGACTGCGTTGATACCGATACCACCGATGCCCATCACGATCACGGTGTCGCCGGGACCAACGTTGGCACTGTTGACGGCCGAACCAAATCCGGTGCCGACGCCGCAGCCGATCAGACACGCCTTATCCAGCGGGACGTCCTTGTCGACCTTGACACACGAGTCGGCCGACACGACCGTCGTTTCGCAGAACGTGGAAATTCCACACATTTGTCCTGCGTCCTGTCCGTTGATCTTGGCCCGGAAGGTGCCGTCCTGGCGACTGCCGACCAGGAGCGTTGCGCCCAGGTTGCAGAGGTTCTGCATACCCATGGCGCAGAACTCACACTTGCCACACGAGGGCAGGAATGACATGACGACGTGGTCGCCCTCCTCCCATCCGGGCGTGCCCGGCCCAACCTTCTCGACGATTCCCGCACCCTCATGGCCACCGATCATCGGATAGATGCCCACCGGGATGTCCTCGGTTGCGATGTGATCGTCGGAGTGGCACATTCCCGACGCCACCATCTTGATCTGCAACTCACCGGGCCCGGGGTCCTCGAACTCGATATCGACAACTTCGTACTGGCCTGGTGCCGACAGCACCGCTGCACCGCGTGTTGTGAATCCCACTTCAGTCTCCTTTTTTGGCCACTCAGGCCATGAGCCGTGCGCGTCCACCGTCGTGGCGGACGTCACACTAACCCTAGTCAGACCAACTCCGCCTGTGCCAAACGGCACAGGTGGATATCGCGGCAAAAACCGGACGGCCGGTGCGCTGCACCGGCCGTCTGAAGATGATTCTGGAGCGGCAAGCCGCTCGGTTCGGCGGGAGCTACCCGCTAGTTCAGGGTGGTGAACTCGATTCGACGGTTGGCCTGGCGAGCCTCGACCTTGTCAGGCGTGTCACCCTTGTCGTCGGGGAACTTCAACTGCGACTCGCCGTACCCCACCGCGGAAAGCTGGTTGGACACGCCACCGTCACGAAGTGCTGCGAGGACGGCCTCGGCTCGGGTCTGGCTCAGCACACGGTTCGCCTCGTCGGGGCCGAGGGAATCGGTGTGGCCACCAATCTCAACGTTCGCATCAGGGAACAGGTTCAGAATCCGGATGGCCTCGTCGATCGTGGACTGAGACTCGGGCAGGATGATCGCAGTGCTGCTCTGGAACAGGATCGGCTCCAGCTCGAGGATGGCGTTGATCTCCTCGGAGGCATCGGCCTCGATCGCCAGTTGGTCATCGGCTTCGGAGAACCCGGACAGACCCGCGATCCCGCTCTGCAGCGCACCGCCGAGAGTGGAGTTGGTGACCGAGCCGCTGAGTGTCACGGTGGCAGGGTCGGCGCCCTCGAGCACCTCGAGCCCATCGGTGATCTGGTCGGCGCTGTAGTTCTCCGCAGCCAGATCTCGCAGGGCTTGAGCCGCCGCTTCGGAGGGGACCGTTCCTCGCAGAACGATCTGCTCATCGCTGGCTTCGACGTCGGCGGCAGCGGCTCCCACCTCGACCTCGGCGACGGTCAGTCGGTCGATGACCTCATCGACATTCGGTTGTCCTTGGATCAGGCTGAGCACCGAGGCGCGCGCAGCCTCGTCAGCCACTTCGCCCGTGGCGGTCACCACGTTGCCGTCCGCCGACAGTTCGAGTCCCTCGAAACCTTCGTTGTTGAGCAGGCTGGCAATTGCGGGCAGGTCGGGCCCAGAAACCTCGGGCTCTGGTTCAGGCTCGGTGACCGGTGGCGTTTCGATCACCTTGTCAGTGGACACCTCGGCCGGGGAGCCGAACCCGAAGAACACAAAGAGGGCGGCGAGGATTGCAGCAAGTACCGCCACGCCAGCCATGGCCCCGAAGGCCACATCACCTTCATCGGCTAGCGGGGTTGCCATCGCGGCCCGCCGTCGCTGCTTTCGCAGTTCGACCTCTTCGGCTGTTAGTTCAGTTTCTGCCATTGCCCCAATCCCAGATATCTCGGGCCTACGAAAAGACTTCGCCACTATGTTAGGGCCTAATGACTGAGACACTGCCCGTTCCCCCTGTTCGCGTGCTTGTTTTGAACGGACCCAACCTGAACCTGCTCGGAAAGCGCGAACCCGAGGTCTACGGCACAACCAGCCTGGACGAACTGATGGACGAACTGGTCCTGTACGGAAGCGCCGAGGGGGCCGAGATCCGCGCCGCCCAGTCCAACAGCGAAGGCGCAATCGTGGACCTTCTTCATGCGTCCCAAGAGTGGGCCACGGGCGTGATCATCAACGCCGGGGCCTATAGCCACACCAGCATCGCCATCCGGGACGCCATCAGCAGTATCGATATTCCGGTGATTGAGGTGCACATATCGAACGTGGCCGCTCGTGAGGAGTTTCGCCACCAATCGATGCTGAGCGGCGTGTGCCAGGGTGTGTTGTTCGGCTTCGGCCACAAGGGTTACAAACTCGCCGTGCAGTCATTTCTGCTGACTTCCTGAGACCCACGAAAGGCTTGCGGGGCGCAGAATGACCTAACGCTGGAGGGGATTTCGCCCACCGCCGCCAGCTCAAGAAACAACAAGCATGATGCCGAAGATCATCGTGTGAGCGGGCCCACCAAAGGCGCAGATGAGCGGGTTGAACGCTCGTGGGCTGCCTCGCCGAAGACGGCGCTAGCAGTCCGCGTCGCAATCTTCGTAATGCCGCTCGTTGCCGCTTGGCTGGTGTTGCAGACGATCGGGCCGTGGCTGATCCGACCAGAGATTCGTTTCGGCACGTTGATCTGGATCGTCCAGGGCGCGGCCATCAGCGCCGTGACTGCGGTCGCAGTCGACCGGGTGATGGTGAGATTCCTCCCCCTCGCAACCCTGATGGGGTTCTCGTTGACGTTCCCCGACCGGGCACCGTCGCGATTCGGGGTGGCACTGAAGTCCGGATCGATGAAGCAGTTGGAGAAGCGGATCGACGAGCTTCGCCGTGATGGCCTCAGCCGAGACGTCGATCAGGCCGCCCGCGAGGCGATGGAACTTGTCACGATGTTGTCGCGGCATGACCGGCTCACCCGAGGCCACACCGAACGTGTCCGAGCCTTCAGCGATCTGATCGCCGCCGAGATGGGTCTGGACGACGATCAACGAAACAAGCTCGCATGGGGTGCTCTGCTTCACGACATCGGCAAGATCACCGTTCCCTCTGAAATCCTGAACAAGAACGGTCGGCCCAGCGATGACGAGTGGCGCATCCTTCAGAACCACCCGGCCGCGGGTGAAGCCTTCGTCGAACCGCTTGCTGCCTGGTTGGGCGAGTTCCGACTGGCCACGTCCCAGCACCACGAAAAGTGGGACGGATCCGGATACCCGCGTGGACTTCAGGGCACGGAGATCTCCCTTGCCGGTCGCATCGTTGCGGTAGCCGACGCCTACGACGTGATCACGTCGAAGCGTTCGTACAAGTCACCGATGTCCGTCGAGGCTGCCCGAGCCGAGATGATTAGATGCAGCGGCTCGCAGTTTGATCCCGCCGTGGTTCGTGCGCTGCTCAGTGCGTCGATGGGCAAACGACGCAACGCCGGGCCACTCGCATGGCTTCTCGAGCTACCTGCGATCGCCAGAACCGCAACGACCGTCGCATCGATACCTGCCGCCGCCGTGGTCACCGCCGCAGTTGCGACCGGAGCTCTCACCACACCATCCACAACGCTCAAGCCTGTCGACGCCCTCAGCTTCCCTGAATCCGAGATCACCACCACTACCCAGGCCGACGACGTTGGGCCGACAACGACGACCGCCCAATCGATCGGATCCACGTCAACGCCCTCGAACGGAGCGGCGCCTGAAGTCACCGTTACCGCCGTGCCGACCACCACCGTGCCGGCGTCAACAAGTTCAACCGAGCCCGCGGAAACGACCGAGGCCGGGCCCACCACCTCAACGCCTCCGACCACCACGCCTTCGCCAACCCTGCCAACGTCACTGCCGGAGATGACTCTGCTTCCAACCACCATGCCATCGACCACCATGCCTCCGACGACCGTGCCACCGGCCACGATGCCGCCGACGACCCTCCGCACGACCACCTCGCAGGCGACCACCACCACGACTCAGCCAACCACGACGACCCAACCCAAGATCCCGGTCAACGCCCGCGATGACGCCGCCTCGGTCCTTATCGTTGGGTCGGTACTGATCGACGTTCTGGACAACGACATCGAGGGTTCGGGTCCCATCGATCCAAACACGATCTCGATAGTGGACCAGCCCCTCAACGGCTCGGTGGCGATCGAAGGCGACCAGATTCGTTATCGGCCCACAACCGTGCTGGGGGCAGATCGATTCGTCTACGAGATCTGCGACACGAACGACCTCTGCGATTCAGCAGAAGTCACCGTGACCGTGCTGTCGCTCTTCTGAGGCGCCTGTCTCCTCTGGCGCTCAGACTGGGAGCACGAACCGAACGGGCTCGTTGAACGGGTTTAGCTCTCCGACGACCTGGGGACGCTGGTATCGCAGTGCAAACCAGGCAGCTCGGTAGGAGTCAGCCTCGATGGGAGCGCGTTCGGGCGTCCAGTCGAGGGGTTTAGTGAGAGAGCTACGCACCCCTCCCCATCGGCGCAGGACCGCATCGGTTTAGTTTGGCTCTAAGGCAAACCTGAGCAACGCTTCACGTACGACGCGGGGCTCCTCGGTCGGGGTCATGTGACCGGCGTTCGGTAGCTCGAGAACTTCGACGTTTGGGGAACGCACCATCGCCGCCGCCATGGCCCGGCTCGAACGAGCCGGGGTCATCTTGTCCTGCAAACCGATGGCGACGAGCGCCGGGCAGGTGATGCTGGCCGCACGCGCTTCCGCCTCGTCGTAACGGACGCATGCGTTCAGATCGTTGGCCAGGACCCCAGGGCGACTTCGTTCGATCAACGCCTCCACCCCACCGGTCATCCACATGCCCGGCGTCGGGTTACGGCCGATCCGCGAGCCGCTGGCGTGGCTCCATCCGGTCATTAGAGCACCGGCGCGGCGGACGTCGTTGCTCGCAGCATCGAGGAGGTCGGGGTGGACCGGCATGCCGGTTGCGGTGCCGAAGAGAGCGACGGACGTGACCAGAGCTGGATATCGGGTTGCGACCTCGAGCGCAATGAAGGTGCCCATGCTGTGACCGGCAATCGTCACGGACTCGACCTTCAGCTCATCCAGTACCCGCACCAACCAGTCGGCCATTCCGGCAACGGTGGTGATCGCCGAACCTTCGCTCTGGCCATGGCCGGGCAGATCGATAGCGAGCGCTCTGACACCACGCATCGAAAGAAAGCGGGTTTGTTGGCTCCAGACGGTTCCATCCATGCCTGCGCCATGGATCAGCGCCACGGTTGGAGCACCTTCTGGAACCGAGACGCCACCGGTTCGGATTTGCACGGCCTTACCGTCGACCTGAGTCATCGCTGGCTCGCCTTCAGTGCCTTCGCCAGGTCCTCGGTGATGTCGGCGGGATCCTCGAGCCCTACGGACAGTCGAATCAGGTCGTCGCTAATACCCGCCTCGACCATCGCTTCGGCGGTCAACTGGCTGTGGGTTGTGGAACCGGGATGGATCACGAGCGTCTTCGCATCGCCAACGTTGGCAAGGTGACTGGCGAGTGTCACCGACTCGATGAACTTGCGGCCCGCCTCCCGTCCACCCTTCACGCCGAAACTGAGGATGGCACCTGCGCCCTTGGGGTAGAGCCGGTGGGCCAGTGCATGATCACGATGGGACTCGACCCGAGGATGTTGAACCCAGGAGACGGCATCGTTCGCCACGAGCATGTCGATGACCGCAGCGGTGTTCGAAACGTGGCGCTGCATCCGGATCGGAAGCGTCTCGACCCCCTGCAACAACGCAAACGCATTGTGGGGGCTCATGCAGGCGCCAAAGTCGCGGAGCCCCTCAGCACGCGCTCGCATGCCCAGGGCCGACGGGCCGAACTCGTCGGCGAAGCTGATGCCGTGATACCCCTCGTAGGGTTCGGTGAGCGTCGGGAACTTGTCGTTTTGGGTCCAGTCGAACCGGCCGCCGTCGACGATTACACCGCCCAACGCCGTGCCGTGACCGCCGAGGAATTTGGTGACGCTGTGGTACACGATGTCGGCGCCGTGTTCGATCGGCCGGATCAGGTATGGCGTGGCAAAGGTGGCGTCGACCATCAGCGGAAGACCGTGAGAATGGGCAACGTCGGCGACCATGGCAATGTCCATCACCTCGATGCCAGGGTTGCCGAGCGCTTCGCCGTACACGATCTTTGTGTTCGGCTGAATCGCCGCCGCGATCGCTTCCGGATCGCTGATGTCAACGAAGGTGGTGGTGATCCCAAATCTCGGAAACGTGAGTTTCATGGCGTTGTAGCTGCCGCCGTAGAGGTTCCGACTGGAGACGATGTGATCACCGGCCGAACACAACGTTGCAACTGCGAGATGAAGGGCGGCGGTACCGGAGGCGGTGCAGACTGCGCCGACGCCTCCGTCGAGCGCTGCGAGTCGTTCCTCCAACACCGCAACGGTGGGGTTGGAAATGCGGCTGTAGAGGTGGCCCGGCGCCTCCAGGTTGAACAGGGCCGACGCCTCGTCGGTGCTGTCGAAGGTATAGGACGTGGTGGCGAAGATCGGCACCGCCCGCGCGCCGGTGGCTGGATCGGGGCGTTGGCCAGCGTGAAGGCTGAGAGTGTCGAAGCGGTAGAGGTCGGGATCAACCATTGTTCGTCCTTACTGGTCGACGGCGGGGACGGGAGCCACCGAACCGTCAGGCATCAGCATCTCACGACCCGATGAGCTTTCGCGATAGAACGTGTCGCCACCCTCGTCGCCAAGGGTCTGGAGCATCGAAGGAACAGGACCACCCTCTCGCTGGATGCGCTCGATGACCCGGGCCGGACCGAGGTGATCCAACATCTCGAAGGGACCCAACTTCCAGTTGAATCCCCATCGGATCGCATTGTCGACGTTGGCGATGTCATCGGCGATCTCAGGCACCAGACCGGCGGCGTACAGCAGGGTGCCTCCGAAGAGCTCCCACGCAAGATTGCCGTGAGCCGAGTCATCGAAGACCACCTCGCCCATTGCGGTTGGCACGTTCTGGAGGTCAGGGGCGGAGGGAGCTCGCCACAGTTCCTTCTGCAGGTCGAAGGTCTCTCGTGTCTTCGACCCGTCGTCACCTCTGACGACGCGTCCAAAGCCACCCTTGTCACGGGCCTTGCGTCCCAACTGACCCCGCTCCAGCATGCGCTGCTCGACGGCCGGGAAACTCGTGAACGCATGCCCGGCATCCCCGTCGGGGAGATTCTGCGCAAGGTTCTTGCCGACCAGATCCATCACGTCGAGTCCGATCAGATCGATCAGTCCGTAGAGCCCCGTGGGCGGCAATCCCACGAGCTGACCCAGCACTGCGTCGACGGTCTCCTGCGACATCCCGTTTGCGAGATAGGGCTTCGCACGGTGCAGGCCGGCGAGCATGAAGTAACAGCCGATTCGATTGCCAATGAAGTTCACGGTGTCCTTGGCATGCACGACACCCTTCGAGAGTTCGTTTGCACCAAACGAGGCGAAGGCAGCGACGACATCGTCGGTGGTGTCTTCACCGGGTACCAACTCGAAGAGTCGCATCACCTTCACCGGGTTGAAGAAGTGGGTGATCGCAATGTCGGAGCGAAGCCGTTGGGGCATCCCTTCGACGATCGAGCGCAGCGGGATGCCCGACGTGTTGGACGAGACGACCGAACCCGCAGATCGGACGGCTTCGATTCGGTTGAAGAGGTCTCGTTTCACGTCGAGGTCTTCGACGATCGCCTCACAGACCCAGTCGTAGTCAGCGATCTTTGCGAGATCGGACTCGATCGTGCCGGTATCGACCAAATGGAGGTGGTCGGGATCAACCTGGGCCATCCCTCGCTCAACAGCATCGACCGACAGGTCGAGCATCAGAACCCGACACCCCGCCGCAGCGGATGCTGCCGCGATACCGGCCCCCATGGTCCCGCAGCCGATGACGGCGACTGAGGAAATCGTTCTCTCGTTAGACATGGCGCAATCGTAGGGAGGAACTGCACCGACCATCCACCACTTGCGACGTTGATTCGACCACTCTTACGAGCAAGAATGCACTTGATTTTGGACTCTGCGCGGCGGCTCAACAGCGCTCAGAGTTAGTTTGAGTTTTTCCTTTCGTTTTGCTTGACGGCGGTCCCAGACCTAGTGAAGTATCTCTCTCAAGCCCAACGGGGAGCCCGCCAAATTCCGCAAGGATGGAAGCGGTCGAGCCAGAGGGATTAGGTGAGTCCCACCTGCCGAGAGGATCTCGGGAAAGGACTGTGAGGGAGCAATCCCGAGTGGCCCGGACCCGGAAGAATCGAAGCAGCTCCTTCGTTCCCGCTTCGGCGGCGGTGAGGGGGTTCGGCACACACCTCCGGACTTGGGTCCGGCCTGCCAACACCACAGCGGTGAAGGGAGGGACTACTGCCACAGGTGCCTGCCCGTATCAGTAGAACCACCGGAATCGCTCGTTGGATCACAGGTCGACGCCTGAAAGGGAGGGCCGAAAAGGAACACTGCCCGCTGGTCTTACGACCAACGGGCAGTGGAAAACAGTCAGGAGAACGGTAACCCCGATCAGATCGACTGTGGTGGATACTCATCGCCTCAAGAACCTCGGGCCTGCGGGTCCGGGGTTCTTACTTTTTTGACGCGAGGTGGTCGCATGCTCGGCGGAATCTCGTGGCAGAATCGTCCGCTCATGCCTCGCACTCTTCGCCTTCGTCCGTGGCAACGTCAGGCCCTCACCATCTTCCAGGACACGATCGGCAGCGACTTCATGGCGGTCGCAACGCCGGGCGCCGGGAAGACGACATTCGCTCTCACCGCCGCCCGCCTCACACTGCCCAAGGTGCAGGGCCGACTGGTGGTCGTGGCGCCTACGAAACACCTGAAGTATCAGTGGGCCAACGCAGCCGAGCAGTTCGGCCTCCATCTCGACCCCGACTGGAAACCCGCCGACGGCCTACCTCCGGATCTTCACGGTGTCGTCACCACGTACCAACAGGCCGCTACCGCCCACCAGGAACTGGCCAGCGTCTGCCACGACGGCTTTGCGATCCTCGACGAGATCCACCATGCCGGCGACGACCGAGCCTGGGGAGCCGGAATCACGAAGAGTTTCAACACCGCCCGCCATCGGTTGGCGCTGAGCGGCACCCCCTTCCGCAGCGACGATGCCCTGATCCCCTTTCTTCAGTACAAGGGGGGCCAGGTGGTACCCGATGTCGAGTACGGCTACGGGGATGCGTTGGGTGATGGACGCGTGGTCCGCCCGGTGTACTTCCCGCGATTCGGCGGACACATGGAGTGGACCGCACCCGATGGCGCTCAGGTCGCCGCCTCCTTCGATGATCCGCTGCCCCGGACCCATGCCAACCAACGGCTTCGCGCCGCCCTGAGTGTCGATGGCGAGTGGCTGCCGACGATCGTCCGCGAAGCCAACCAGCAGCTCATGAAGATTCGCGAACGCACCCCCGACGCCGGAGGGCTCGTCATCGCGATGGACCAGGAACACGCCAACGGAATCGTTCGCCTCCTGCGAGATCGGTTTGGCATCCGCGCCACCGTCGTGGTGAGCGAGGACCCCAACGCCTCGGCCAAGATCGAGCAGTTCTCGGCCGGCTCCGACCCCTGGGTGGTAGCGGTGCGCATGATCTCCGAGGGTGTCGACATCCCCCGCCTTCGGGTGGGGGTGTATGCGACGACCACAACGACCGAGCTGTTCTTTCGCCAGGCCGTCGGGCGCATCGTGCGATTCACCGGCGGTCGAGGCAGGGCTTTCATGTACGTGCCCGACGATCCCCGACTCCGCCATTACGCCAACACGATCAAAGAGGTCCGGCGCCACAAGCTGGACCTCTACAAAGAAGAACGCGAGCAGGCCGAACGCGCAGAACGGAACGACGACGAGGAACAGATGTCGCTGTTCGCCGTTCACTCGGCGACGATCACCGACGCCACCCACGAGGCCGACGTCGAAGCGGCCCTACGTCAGGAGCTGGAAGAGGACCACCTCCCGGGCGATCACATGGACGACCCGGATCGGCTACAGATCGAGGAACATCCCGAACTGCTTCTGGACCTCACCACACTTCCGCCGGTGGATCCGAACAGCAGGGTCCGACCCACCGTGCCCGGCGGCCGCAAGGAACGTGAACGGCTCCGGAGCGTCAATGCCACCTGGGTGCGTGATCTGGTGCAGGCAACCGGGCTCACCCATGCCCAGGTCAATGCCGAGCTCAATCGGCTGTCCGGCGTGAAGCGGGTATCGACGGCCACCGCAGCAGAGTTGCAGCGCCGCACCGACGCCGCGAAGGCATGGCACACCCGCGAGCTCCGCTCCCACGTCTAGAACGACCCTGCGCTGGTTCGAACCGCCACCGGAAGTACGTTGAAGCGATGAGGCGATGGGTCGCGATGCTGGGATTCGTCCTGCTGCTCGGTTGCACCACGAGTCAGGAGACGGCGCCACCGGCGACAACTCCCCCACCGACAACAACCTCCCCGACCTCCACCGAGCCAGTGTCCAACCAGACCACGGCACCCACGACGACTACCGTCCCCACCCAAACCGAGGCGCTTCTCAGCCTGCTACTTGACACCGGCGCCGAACCGGTACGGGTCGGGCTGGTGGCTCATCGGGCCTCAGAACTTCCCGAAGGCCGCACCCTCGATGTTCTGGACCGAACCGATGGCATCGAACTGACCCGCATCTTCGCCCCCGAACACGGCTTGGCCGGCGATGGTGATGCCGGCGAACCGATCGATGACCAGATCGAACCCGAGACCGGCGTCGAGGTGATCAGCCTGTACGGGGAGCGCCGCGAGCCCACGCTCGACGAACTATCCGACCTCGACATCGTCGTGTACGACCTCCAGGACGTTGGTGTTCGGGCGTACACCTACATCGCGACCATGGGGTTGGTGTTCACCCGGGCCGCCGAGGCCGACGTGCCGGTGGTGGTGCTGGACCGCCCCAACCCGCAGGGTCCTGTCGTCGACGGACCCATCAGCGAGGTGGCCGTCGGCTCGTTCCTTGCGCCGTATCCGATTCCGCTGAGTTATGGCCTCAGCTCCGGTGAGCTTGCGATGTTCATCACCGGCGAGGGGATGGTCGATGCGCCAGACCTGGATCTCCGAGTCGTGGGCCCGAGTCCGACCCTCGACGGTGTCTGGATTCCACCCAGTCCGAATCTCCCGACGTTGCAAGCGACCTGGTTGTACCCGGCTCTGGTGCCGTTCGAGGCGACCGTTCTGAGCGTGGGCCGCGGGAGCGATGAACCGTTCACGCTCCTCGGTGGTCCGCAGTTGGACGTCGACGGTGTTCTCGCCACCACCGAAGCACGACAGCTCATTGGACTGGACCTCGTGCCCACTCTGTTCACGCCCCGCAGCATCGAAGGAATGGCGCTCAACCCACGATACGAGGGACAGGCGCTACCGGGCATCTCACTCACCACGAGCGGTCCGCTCTCGGAACCGATGCGGGTCACCATCGAATTGCTCGACGCGATCATGGACGTCACCCCGGACCGTTCCTCGGTCATCGATCGACCCGAAGTGTTCGATGTCCTCGTCGGGTCACGGGCCGTGCGTACGGCGCTGATCGAAAACCGGGATCCGTCTGAGATCGCGGCCGAATGGGCCGCCGACGTCGAGGCGTTTGAACGCCAGAGTGCTCCGTACCGTCGCTAGCGGTTGAGCGCCCCAAGTCGGAGCCGCGGCTAGTCGAGTTTGCGGACCGCTCCGGTATCGGCGCTCGTGACCATGCTGGCATAGGCCCGAAGGGCGAGGGTCACCTTACGATGGCGGTCTCGAGGGGTAAAGGCGTCGGCACCTCGCGCCTCCTCAGCGGTTCGACGGGCAGCCAACGTGGCATCGTCGACGTCGAGGGTGATCGATCGGCTGGGGATGTCGATGCTGATCGGATCGCCCGTTTCGACCAACGCAATCGTGCCACCAGCCGCCGCCTCGGGTGAGGCGTGCCCGATCGACAGCCCGGAGGTTCCACCGGAGAACCGACCATCGGTGAGCAACGCACACTCTTTGCCCAGTCCACGACTCTTGATGTAGGTGGTCGGATACAGCATCTCCTGCATGCCGGGTCCACCTTTGGGACCCTCGTATCGCACGACGACCACATCGCCGCTCTGCACCTCTTCGCCGAGGATTCCCTCGACTGCGTCGTCCTGGCTTTCGTACACCCGAGCGGTGCCGGAGAAGGTGAAGTTGCTCTCGTCGACCCCTGCGGTCTTCACGATGCAACCGTTCTCGGCGATGTTTCCGTACAGGACCGCCAGGCCACCCTCGGACGTGTAGGCGTTTTCAACGTTCCGGATGCAGCCGTCTTCACGGTCCACATCGAGACTTGGCCAGCGGGTGCTCTGGCTGAACGCCACCTGAGTGGGGATCCCGGCCGGCCCCGCGGAGAACAGCTGTTTCGCTGCGGGGGTCGCAGTAGGACGGGCGATGTCCCATTGATCCAGCGCGCTTCCCAACGAGTCGCTATGCACCGTGGGGACGGTGGTGTCGATGAGTCCGCCCCGGTCGAGCTCACCCAGGATGCCCATGATCCCGCCGGCTCGGTGAACGTCTTCCATGTGGTACTTCTCGGTGCTCGGAGCCACTTTGCAGATGTTGGGAATCCGGCGGCTGATGGCGTCGATGTCGCTCATCGTGAAATCGTGACCGGCTTCGTGGGCGGCAGCCAGGATGTGAAGAACGGTGTTGGTGCTGCCGCCCATCGCAATATCGAGGACCATTGCGTTCTCGAACGCCGTGGTGCTAGCGATGTTGCGGGGAAGGACAGACTCGTCGTCTTTCTCGTAGTAGCGACGAGCCAGGTCGACGATGGTGCGGCCCGCGGTCAGGAACAATTCCTCCCGATCGCTGTGAGTTGCCAGCGTCGAGCCGTTGCCCGGCAACGACAGTCCCAAGGCCTCGGTGAGACAGTTCATGCTGTTCGCGGTGAACATTCCCGAGCAGGAGCCACAGGTGGGGCAGGCCGACCGCTCGATGGCGGCGACGTCTTCATCGCTGACGTCGGAGTTTCCGGCGCTCATCATGGCGGAGATGAGGTCGACCTTGACCTCGCCACCGGCCAGTTTGGTCTTGCCGGCCTCCATCGGCCCGCCGCTGACGAACACGGTGGGGATGTTGAGCCGCAGGGCCGCATTCAGCATGCCGGGGGTGATCTTGTCGCAGTTGGAAATACACACCAACGCATCGGCGCAATGGGCATTCACCATGTACTCGACCGAATCGGAGATCAGGTCCCGGCTGGGCAGGCTGTAGAGCATCCCGCCATGGCCCATCGCAATACCGTCGTCGACGGCGATCGTGTTGAACTCTTTCGCAACACCGCCGGCCCGCTCGATCTCACGGGCTACCAACTGGCCGAGATCTTTGAGGTGCACGTGGCCCGGCACGAACTGGGTGAACGAGTTCGAGATCGCAATGATCGGTTTGTCGAAATCGTCGTCGGTCATTCCGGTGGCGCGCCACAGGGCCCTGGCACCTGCCATGTTCCGACCGTGGGTCGTGGTACGGGAGCGATATTCAGCCATGGCTACAGGCTATTGCACGGTCGCACCGGCCCGGCAAGCGGAAATCACGCCGACGATCAACAGCGATCGGCGAACAGCGCCTTGCCCATCGCCGCCCATTCATAGATCGTGCGCCCCAGTCGCCGTCGGTTCTCGTTCACGCTGACGGCAGTTTGAATCCGCCCGTCGAAACAACGACCGAGCAACATGTGACTACGGGTGATGTGGTCATCGGCGGTTACAAGGATGACCGAATCCCAGCCCTGCGCGCTCGCTTCCGCTGCCGTGGCTCGAGCGTTTCCGAACGTCGAGCGAGGATCCGACAGCCTGCAAGCGGTTTCGAATGCGTAGTCGGACCCATCGCAGATCGCGGCCTCCAATGGACGCTGGTCACGGTCGGTCGCAATGAAGAGCACCGGGGCGAGACCCTGATCCATCAGCTCGAGCGCACGGTCGAACCGAACGTCTTCCCTCGCCCCGCCCGGAAAGACCACGATGGCATCGGCCGGTTCAAGAATCTCGGTGACCTGAGGATTCACGAACCATCGGTTGGTCAGGAACGCGAACAACCCACCGGCAATGAGGACAGCAGAGACGAACACGAGCGAACGCTTCTTACGTTTGGTCATCTGGACCGGCCAGAGCTACGACAACCTCCGACGGCGTCGTCGGCACTCTGGCGCACGCAGGATTGAATCACGTCCGGAATGGTAGGCGACCACTATGGGCAGGGTCTTTCGCTCCGTTTTCGGGTCGCAGAGATAGTCACGAGGGGAATCAAACCGCTCGACGTTCGGTTCTTCGCCCCGCAAGGCCAGGAACCGGTCGGTCTTTGCGGTTGCCTACCAAGGAGTCCTCATGTCCCGATCCCGATTTGCTGCCGTGTCTGTCGCCGTGTTCTTCGGCGGGGCCGTAACGCTGTTCCAGCTGCGGGACACCGACTCCACCGCCACGGTAGAGGTAGCTGGAACCTCGGCGGATGAGAATGCTGCACAGGACGAACCTGTGTCAGCTCCAACCACCACTGCGCCGCTGGAGACGGCGCCGGAAAATCTGGGCCCGGTCCCAGAATTGGTCCAGCTGGACGGTTGGCTGCAGACCGACGGTGATTCGTTCGACACCGTAAAGGGTGAGGTGACGATCGTGCAGTTCTGGACCTACGGCTGTTACAACTGCACCAATACGCTCCCCCACCTTCAGGAGATTTACGCAAACCACAAAGACGACGGTTTGGAGATCATCGGTGTCCACTCGCCCGAGTTCGAACGTGAAGAGGATCCGGTTGGCATTCAGGAAGCCGCCGACCGGCTCGGTGTCAGCTGGCCGATCGCGCTCGATACCCAGAAGAAGAACTTCCGCTCGTGGCAGGGGGCCCGACGTTTCTGGCCCCGCACGTTCATCATCGATCAGAACGGCGACATCCGCTTCGACAAGATCGGTGAGGGTAAGTACCAAGAGATCGAGGCCACCGTTGCCTATCTGCTTGAGAACGGCGCCTGAGCCGGCGAGACCGGCACGTCGGCCATGCTGAACCTCTTTGGCGAGGGACTCGCCACCGCGTTCTTCCCCTGCACCCTGGTGCTCGCGGTTCCTGGACTGGCGGTCACCCTGGCCGGTCGACGGTTCGCCGGCGCAACCCTGGGCGCGTTCCTCGCCGCCTTGATCCTCGGCTCGTGGCTCAGATTCGCGGGGTGGATCGACGTGATGCCCTCGTTGATCACCGGTGCCGGTCTTCTGCTCGCTGCCGCCCTCGTTACCCGGGGTGACGGAGACCGCTCGCTGGTCATGCGTGCGATCGCTGGCGTTGGCGCCGGTGTTGCGACAGGCTCGTTGTGGCGACCCTGCGTCGGGATCGAGTTCGGCGAGGTGCTGACCAATCTCGACACCGCCGGGCCGGTCGGCCTGGTACAGATGATCGTCTACACCGTTGGGGTCACCGCGCCGCTCATCGCTCTGGCCGGAGCCTCCCACGCAGCACCCTCGACATGGTCGGACCGCATCGGCCCCGCACTGGGCTGGTTCGGTGGCGGGGTCTTGGCGCTACTGGGTCTTGCGGTCATCGCCGGCCTCGACGAACGCGTGATCAACCGCCTCTTCCAACTCAGCAGCTTCTAACCCACCGCCCCCCCTTTCCCCAAAAATCGTCGGGCCACCACAATTGTTGTGGTGGCCCAACGCCGTTTGAGAAGAATGTGCTGTGCCGACGACAGATCGGCTCCGGCTTCTACACCCCGACGGGTTCGTCCTTGTCCACCACCGGGGGCGCCGGAGCGGGCGGAACATTGGCTCGCCGAGCTTCGGCGGCGGCTTCCTGACGTCGACGCCAGGCCCGATAGGCGAAGAAGGCAATCGGGAAGACCCAGATGAACGGAAGGACGAAGCCGAGGGTGACCAGCACGATGCCGATCAGGGCGGCCAGGCCGCTCAGACCGATGCGCAGGCCTTCACCGAATCCGGGGGCGGTCTCGCGGGGGAAGACGCTGATCGACCTGTCGGCGGTCGCCTTGGCCGTGTCGGAGGCGAGTTCCGGATCGTCGGAATCGGCGGCCGGCACGGCAGTGGCCTGCACCTTGGCTGAGCTAAGGATGCGGGTGCCCTCGGCGGTGAACTCGTGAACAAAGACCAGCGTCTGGCCCGGCTCCAGCGGTTCGTCGAGGGTTCCCTCGACCAACTGCAGATCGTCCAACTCCAGATCGAGAGCGGCGTCTTGTAGATCCAGACCGACGAAGGCCGTCTCTCCCACATTGCGAACCTCAAAGCAGATGCTCACTTCGGAACCGGTCTCGGCGCTTTCGGTCTGGGCGCCACAGTTGAAACCGCCGTCGTGACCACGATGCATGCTGGTGGCGAGGGCGATCTCGGGCGTGGGTTTCGCGGCGGGAACCGTCTCGAGCAGTGAGACGGTGATGGTGGAGAGCGCTACCTGATTCTCCAGCGTGCGGAGCTGGCCTCGCAAGGTCTCGAGGTCGGTCTCCCGGTTCCGGAGTTCATTCTCGAACGTGGCGATCTGGGTGAGGTCGGTCGCCCCTGCGAGGAAACCGCGCAGTCGTTCCACGCTCAGTTCGGTCGAGGTGATCCGGCTCTGCAGGTCAACCACCCGACCGGTGACATCGGTGGCATCGACCTGTTTCTCCACGAGGTCGCCCACTCCCGACAGCTGGTTCAGCACCCGCTGGAAATCACTCGGTGGTAC